>BNVD01000408.1 GCA_025997835.1 Spirochaetia bacterium | reverse complement strand
TTTTTTTCCTCCGAATCATTGAATGACAGTTTTGGCCGGGGGGTTAACTCTTCCTTTATGATTAACGATGCCGGGGATATAATGCTTCACCCGGACAATGATCTGGTGCAGACCGGAGCAAGCATGGTTCGAGATCCCTTTGTAGAAATACTGCGGGAAAGCAGCAATCAGAGTCATCAGACGCTCTATGCCAGTCCGGACGGGAAACGCTACCTTGGGGCCTTTCAAAAACTGACTATTGCAAACACTGCGGTAATTACCAATGTTGATCACGATGTGGTCTTTGAGGGGATTGCCGCAACCAACCGGCGGAATTTGTATCTTGCCGCAGTAGTACTGTTTGCTTCGATTATTGTAATCTGGTTTTTCAGTAAAAGTATCAGCAACCCTCTTAAAAGTCTTACGGCGGCGGCAGGAAAGATTGAGGCCGGGGAATTTGACCTGGACTTACCAAGCGGCGCCGGGGATGAAATCGGGGTTCTTACCGACAGTTTTAGCCGGATGAGTAATGCCCTGGGTATTTTTGGCCGGTTTACCAACCGGGAAATCGCATTACAGGCTATGCGGGGGGAAATCAACCTCGGCGGGGTCGCAAAGAACGCTACGGTGTTTTTTTCTGATATACGAAATTTTACCGCAATCGGCGAAAACTTTACCAGGATTTTTGGCGACAGAGCTTCCGACAAAATTGTTGCATGGCTTAACGAATACCTTACCAGCATGGTGGACTGCATAAGAAAGACCGGCGGGGTGGTGGACAAGTATATCGGGGACTCCATAATGGCCCATTGGGGAACCGTGTATACTTCCGGGAGCCCCGCACAGGATGCCCTTAACAGTGTTCATACGGCTTGCAATGTTTACCGGGTCTCCGACAACCGTGTACTCCATCCGCTCCTGGGAACCAAGCTGGCCCGCAGTCACTACACCGGAATTGATGCCGCAGCCAATACGGATACGGGGATCGCCCGCTCCCCGTGTACGGTTCATTTGCACAAGAC
>BNVD01000407.1 GCA_025997835.1 Spirochaetia bacterium | reverse complement strand
CGCTTCTGACTTAAACGACCTCTTCACCATAACGGGAACGGGTTATGCTACTGATGGAAGCGGGTATTTGGTTCCGCTATCGGCGACTTTTGAAATTACCCTTAACACTATCGGTACTCCCAATACTGTAGCGAAAATAAAAGGGTTAAAGCCGTTTACCGGAGACGTATCAATGACTCAGAAAGTCACGGTAAACCCGCTTGCTCTTGCGGAACAGACGGGGACAACAACCGTAGCCGTAGCAAGTACGAACTCCACAGGCGATGCTAAACTTCTCAACTTTACAACCGTTGCCAGTATGACTGAGCTGCCAATTATCTTTACCGGCAGCGAAACATTCATAGCGTCGACTATTCCCGCGACAATAAATGCGGTTGGTGGTTCAACACCTCACTTGGGAGAGTTCTTCACCTTTTCCGGCCCGAACAAGTCGATTTTTGAAGCTTCAACAACCACGGCATATATTACGGACAACAAGCGCATTGTTTTCCTGTTTGCCGCCCCAAACTTGCCAGGCGATTCGACTACTGACAAGATCTTCATAAAAAGGGCCAAGTTTAATGGCACAGATGGGTCTACCAACACTCAAGCGCTAACAGCGATGGGGGGCACTGGAACTAATATAGCCAGCATGGCCCTAAACCATGATGCCGTCACCGTAACACTTACCAATGCAACATTTGCACCGGAAATTTTTGCTGCCTCGCGTGTAGCGCCCTTTAACAGCAACACAAAATTGTTTACTTTGGGCGCGGGATCTACAGCCTCAGGTTACGATCCGGCTTTAACCGGTATAATTATTGAACAACTGACTGCTTCGAGCTTAATACTTAAGGGGTTAAATACGGTTCAGGCCACTGCTACTCAAACCTTCACCCTAAACCCGCTTGCACTCGCCACGAAATCAACCACTCTTACTCCTTCAATAACTGTTACCAGCGGCGGCGGCGCCAGCTCCAGCCCGGTCCTCGCACCTGGAAGCTACGGCACGGTGACTGCCGGG
>BNVD01000406.1 GCA_025997835.1 Spirochaetia bacterium | reverse complement strand
ACGGTTCCGAGACCACGGAATAGCGTGTCGATATTTTGGAGCAAACGATGATAGGGCTTTTAGCCAAGAAAGTGGGCATGACCCAGGTGTTTGACGATGAGGGTAACCTGGTTCCGGTAACGGTTATTCGTATCGATCCGAATACGGTCATTGCCCAAAAGACCCAGGAAAAGGACGGCTATGCCGCCGTAATGCTGGGTATTGATGACCTGAAACCAGCGCGGGTAAACAAGCCTTACGCGGGGCAGTTCCCCGAAGGCATTACCCCCAAGCGGCGTATTCGGGAGTTTCGGGATTTTGAGAAAGAATGTGCCGTAGGCGATGCCATTGGGATTGAGCTCTTTGAGGGCGTCCGGTATGTGGACGTTACGGGGACTTCCAAGGGCAAGGGCTTTCAGGGCGTCATAAAGCGGTGGGGTTTTGCCGGCGGGCGCGCCTCCCACGGTTCCAAGTTTCATCGGGAACCCGGCGGTACCGGGCAATCAACCTATCCGGGGCATACCTTCAAGAACATGAAGCTCCCCGGACACATGGGGAATGAAAGGACTACGACCCTCAGTCTTAAAGTGATTAAGGTCGATGTGGAAAAACAGGTTATCATGGTGCGTGGCGCGGTTCCCGGTATTAACGAAGGGATCGTAATAGTCAGAGCAGCGGTAAAGAAATAACGGCGGGGAATGTGATGAATCGGACAGTGTATTCCATTGATGGCAAGGAATTACGAAGCATTGAACTGGATGACGCCGTGTTTGGCCTTCCGGTAAATGACGATGTAATTTGGTATGCCATACAAAATGAACTTGCGAATAAACGGCAGGGAAGCGCCAATACCAGAGACCGGGGAGAGGTTCACGGCTCCAATACCAAGCCCTATAAGCAGAAGGGCACTGGCCGGGCTCGCCGGGGAGATAAAAAGTCCCCGATTATGGTGGGCGGCGGCACGGTATTCGGCCCCAAGCCACGGGATTTTTCCTTTGCCATACCGAAAAAGGCGAAGCGGCTGGCCCTC
>BNVD01000405.1 GCA_025997835.1 Spirochaetia bacterium | reverse complement strand
ATACCGAACAGGCCCAATATGGAGTACACGGTCTCCACATACGTGGCGATGACTCCCAGCACAATGAACATCCACGCAATATCCCTGGTTTTTGACCAGAGCATAATGGCAAAAAAGGCCGCCAAGGCTCCCAACGCTAACCGGCTTATGATAAAGACTAATTGTCCTGCGTCCATGTTGTCTCGTGTCCCAACTGCCCCTCAAAGGCTTTGATAATTTGGGGCTCCAGAGCGGCAATGGTCCCGGCAATACTGATGCCTGCGGCATTTTTGTGCCCCCCGCCGCCGAACCGGACCGCGATTTCCGCCACGTTTACCCGGTCCCGGCTGCGGAGACCAATGGTACAGTTCTCCGGGCTTTCCTGACGGATTATGGCGATAGCCTCCACCCCCCTGGCGGATTGCAGAAGCTGGTAGAGACTGTCCGAGTCCCGGCCTTCCTCACCAAAGCGCCGGGTTTCCTCATACCGTTCCGACGAAACGATGAGTTTCCCCCCGTAATGAGGCTCCGCTCTGGCAAGGACGATACCCATGAGCTTCCGGGAGTCCAGACTTTTCCCGCCGTTGATGGCGTTAAAGGCCGTTTTGGGGTTCGCCCCGGCACGGACCAGCGCGGCGGCCCGGAGGAAGCACTCCGCCCCTCCGGTATCCAGATGGCGGAAGAAGCCCGTATCGGTGCAAAGGCCAAAAAAGAGGAGCTCCGCCTCCTCTTTGGTGAGGGTAAGCCCCAGGGCTTCGATAAGGCTCTGAACCAGAAAGGTCGTCGATGGGGCATTAACGTCCAGAAACAGGACCGTACCAGGATCATCATCAGCATGATTGGTGGCGTGATGATCGATAATCACCAGGGGCAGCCCCGCAAGGCCGCTTTCCAGGTCCCCGGTACGTTCCCGGCAGGAACAGTCCAGGATGATTACCCGGCTAGGGAAAACGGCGATCCTCTGTTCGGCGGGTCCCTTTAAACGTACCGAAATCATGCCCTATTCAGGCCGGTTCACCGCCAACATCAGCAACGCCG
>BNVD01000404.1 GCA_025997835.1 Spirochaetia bacterium | reverse complement strand
TTCCGGTATCCATTCCCGTAAATCTACCGGTATCAGCATCGGCGTCTCCCGATCTATCTCCACAAATCGTATTCCCATACCCCCTTTTTACCATATTTTGTCGGTGTGTGGCGATCCCCCGGGAAAGCGCGACAGGCTCCTAGCCGAACGGAACCCGGAGGAGCGAAGCGACGAACCGCAAACCGCATGTTATACGCTGTTTTGCCGTACCCCATTATTCTTTATGAATATTATTTTGTGTAACACACTGCCAATAAATGCGGCGGCCAATGCCGCCGGGCGGCGCCTCTAGCGACGCCAAAACTGTATAGCCCTTATTTTAATACAGTTACTCTTCTTTCTTCCCTTATATAATTATTTCTATATGAATGTTATTTTATGTAACACCTTGCCGATAAATGCAGCGGCCAATGCCGCTGGGCGCTGCCTCTAGCAGCGCTAAAAGAGCAAAGTTTTTTTGTTTATATCCTCTTATTCTTCTGTTCATTTAGATTTTACTTCTATCAAATCACCTATTGCTACTGGGTACCGTATTTTTATCAAACCAGTATATTATTGTCTTTACCATATTCTTTTTTCTTCTGTGTTACAGATTTTACTTAATAATTCTTCAAAAGCTTAGGCAAAATTGCGTATAACGTTCAAGCTATACGACGTTTTTGTGCCCCGAATAAGGAAACCGTAGGTTTCCAGGGGCACAAAAATGTACCGGAGAAAAACCCCACTAAGGCGCTACTGCGCCGACTGGGGTTTTTCGTAGGTCAAGCCGCTACTGCGGCGCAGCGTATAGCGTATGTTATGCGCCGTTTTTTTGCTTTCATTTATGCATTCTTTTAATATTTTTTTATTGTATATCTCCTTCTCTAAGAGTTATTGTTTTATTTTTACTATAATAAACAAAATGCTTATAATATATATTATATTCATATCGTCTGTCAAAAAACATATTATCTTTTTTTATAATCATTCCGCAGGGAATATCTAGTTTTATTAATTCTTCATTTTCAAGTTCTTTCCTTATACC
>BNVD01000403.1 GCA_025997835.1 Spirochaetia bacterium | reverse complement strand
TGTTCATCCCCGTTTTTAAGGGCATCTTCCCGGACCTTGCCGCCACGGTCTATCGTCCCGTCACGGGAGGAATCGCGGGCGATGGCCTTAGCTATCGCTTCGGCGGACAGTACCCCGAAGACCTCATCGACAAAAGCCGGGAAGCGGGTTTCGGCGCGGAGGTAAAGCTGCGTATACTGCTGGGAACTTTCGTATTACGGTCGGGCTTTCAGGACCGGTACTACCTTAGGGCTCAACGTATACGCGCGGGAATCAGACAGAACTTCGAGGCGTACCTCGGAACCGCAGACGATCCTGCGTCCGTTGGTATAGCAAACGCCCGGAGCGACGGCCCGGCTGCCGGTGCTTCGGCTAACGGCACGGCAAACGCCCGGAGCGCCGGGTATACGGCCGTCCACTGCGACGCGATCCTCATGCCCGTATTCCCCACCCGCGCCTTTGGCCGGGGCGATGCCGGGTTATCACCCTTTGCCCAGAAAGCGGCGGACCTCTACACCTGTTGCGCCAATCTTGCCGGGCTTCCGGCGCTGTCCTTTCCCGCAAGCGTCGAAGGGGGCCTGCCCGTGGGGGTGCAACTCTTGGGCCGGGCCTTCTCCGAAGGGACCCTGCTGGATATTGTCGAAGATTACGAAGCAAAATATCCCTTCCCCCATCCCGAAGGGTACCAGGCGTTTTGGAACCGGGGAGCGTGACCATGTATCAATCATTCATCGGACTTGAAGTTCATATCCATTTGCTGACGAAAACCAAGGTGTTCTGCGATTGCGCCAACGCCTTTGGGGACGCGCCCAACACCCACGTATGCCCGGTCTGCTTGGGCTACCCCGGCGTACTGCCCGCCCTCAACATCGAAGCCATGCGTATGGGCTGCACCGTGGCCCGCGCCCTCTCCTGCCGCATCCCCGAACGGACCTGGTTCGAGCGGAAACAGTACTTTTACCCCGACATGACCAAGAACTATCAGATTTCCCAGTTCGCCTCCCCGCTGGGGCAGGAGGGCTTTGTGGACCTGGAGGGAGTAAAC
>BNVD01000402.1 GCA_025997835.1 Spirochaetia bacterium | reverse complement strand
AACCATTTGCCTAATATTTCAGCTTTCTTACCGATGCTCTGTACACTTATGCCTTTAGAAGCCGTTTCTTTTTTTATTCTCAAACTGGCAGGGTAAAGCTTTGCAGTATCTGAATCCCATGCCAATAGACCAGAAGCAACAGCAATGTCAATAGATTTTAAGGTATAATTTCGTTTTTGTCGAATTCTTTGATTAAGACACGCTAATAAGTCACTTTTCTTTTCCTCGTTAAACCACCTGATAAGTGATGGAAGATTAGGACGATGTCCATTTATTGCATTACAGATTTCCTGATTTGTCAAGATACCCAAGGCAATAAAATGTAAGATGGCTACTGGTGCATCGCCATTTGGATGATTATTCACAAACCCCCTTGTAAAACACCAAAGGAGGTATGCTCCCACAACAGGGGTATTCCATTCCCGAACTTCTTCAACCAATCTACCCATTTTTCCCTTCCTCCGCCATCAAAAGGATAGATTCCCATTGTGGGTGCCACCCCAATCGTAGCTCATCTGCTAATAAATGATATGACCCCTGAACAGTTTTATCGGGAGTATCCATATTAGCAATACGCTCTTGTCGTTTTTGACACTCATTTAATAGTAATTTACCCTGATTTTCCTCTGACTGAAAACCTTGAGTCAATTGTATTCCTTTTCGTGAATTAGCATAAAAAGTACAAAGGCGATTTTCAAAGTCTTGAATCGAATCTTCATCTATAATTTCTTTTTCAATCCAGTCTTGTCTGTTGGAATCCGCTCTAAAATAATCAGATACAGCTTCAATAACCTCATCTTGAGTAGATTTAATAATTTCAAGTTGCTGTACATAAGTTGGTCTTTGCATTATTTTTTCTGAAAGCTCGTTATTAGTTGGCATTTTTGATAAGGCAAAATCAATTAAAGTCTGTTTATTTCTGATTGAGGTTACAAATGACAAAAATTTATGTTCTAAGTCACCAAATGAAACAATAGCTGGTTGATTGTTTGAAATTTTATAGTTAATAGTATTTTGAAACCACC
>BNVD01000401.1 GCA_025997835.1 Spirochaetia bacterium | reverse complement strand
AGTCTGCGGCAAGCGCGAAAAAGTATGACGAAGCCAAATCGTACGCCGCCGAAGCGGTCAGTGCCGCGGAACGGGCTATTTCCGATGGCCGCACTGCCGCGCTTCGGGCCAGTGAGGAAGCTGCCGCCCTGGTTACCGACCTGCAAGACACGCTGGTAGAAACGGAAAATAATCTGAACGGCGCCAGGCGGGTACCTAATGCCAGACTCAATTTTCCTGAGCTTACCGGGGATCTTGATTACGCCCGCGATACGGTAAACCAGGCGGATACCGCCGTCCAGAGCAACAAGCCCAGGGAAGCCCTGGAAATAGGCCGGAACGCCCGCGCCCAACTGAGCGACCTCAACGGTAAAATTTCCGATGGAGTTCGTGCGGCGACCCGCAAGAAATAAGAGCGGTACGGATATTCCGCCTGATTCCGGCGGGGCCAAGCCAGGAAAGGCCCAGAGCGGTGCCTTTAAACCGCTCTTTGAGCGCCTCGCCGGAAAGGGCCAGCAGTTCCCGCCCGTCGATCCAGGCCGGGAGCGGCCCTTCATTGGTTTTCGCTGCCGGAATAGGCCGCTGGTTTCTGATACAGGCATCCTGACACCCGGTACAACCGTAGAGCCGTTTGCCCCATAGAGCCGCCACCTCCGCCGGAACCGCATCTCCTTTTCCCGACGCATACCATTGAATACAGCGGTCCAGGTTAATGGTCCCGTCCCCCAGCGCCGCCCCGGTAGGACAGGCGCGTACACAGGGGGGCGTGGAGCCGCATTGTTCGCAAAGCGGATAAGCCTCGCCCGTCCCAAGCGGTCCGTCCCCCTCCAGCGTATACGGCAGGGTCATTGCCCCAAGAATAACCAGCGACCCCGCTTCCGGCGTGATGATAAGCCCGTTCCTTCCCCGGACGCCCAGTCCGCACGCCAAAGCAGGCGGCTGCTCCGGCACCGGAGAATTACAAAGTATCCTGAAATCCCGCCGTGTCCCCCCGAACCGTCCCCGAAAGATCACCGCCAGCCCCTGCAGCCGTTTGACCGCTTCCCGGT
>BNVD01000400.1 GCA_025997835.1 Spirochaetia bacterium | reverse complement strand
CGGGGGGAGGTCCATGCGGCGGCTTTGGTGACTGGTTCAATTCCCGTACGGGAAACGGTGTTTCCCGCGGGGAAGATGCACAGAAATACACCGAAGCCGGGAAGGACGGGAATGAAAATGACCGTAAATAGCGAAATGACTGAAATGGCGGTGATTACGCTGCTGTTGGCAGCGGGAATGATGTTCCTTTCCGGGGGCATGTAAGGCCGTGCCAGAGACTGTTGCCGCGCAAACGTTTGCCGGGTTTAGTGATAAACTGGCGGGATTTATCCGCAAACGGGTATCCCGCATTGAAGACGCGGAAGATATTCTGCAGGAATGTTTTTATCAGTTTACCCGCGTGAACGAACTCGGCAAACCGGTGGAACAAACGGCCGCATGGCTTTACCGTGTGGCCCGCAACCTCATCATCAACCGGTACAAAAAAAAGCAGGAAACCCAGATGCCGCTTGTCTATGACGATGATGATGAGGACGCGAATTTTCTTGATGAGATTACCGATGTTGTTTTTGGAGAAGCCGCGACCCCTGAAACAGAGTATCTGCGCGGTCTTGTTCTGGACGAAATTAAAACCGCGGTGAATGATCTGCCGCCGGAACAGCGTGAGGTTTTTGAATTAACCGAATATTACGATATGCCCGTAAAAGAAATAGCAAAAAATACCGGTGTCCCGGTTAATACCGTACTTTCACGGAAGCACTATGCGGTTCTTTATTTACGGAAGACGCTGAAAGAACTGTACGTACATATTGCCGGTTAAATCATCCAATCCCAGCCCTGCACAAACTCCGCGTGTTCCCAGCCGCGCATTTCGTCCTGTTTGTATTGCAGTTCCGGGTTTTTTACACTGACCTTGGTTTTTTGAGGCACCGATTTGGTAACGAACGCGTTACTGCCGATTACCACTCCTTCGCCGATTACCGTGGCGCCCCCCAGAATGGATGCGCCTGAGTAGATGGTCACGTGGTCCTCAATGGTGGGATGGCGTTTTACTCCCCGTATGGTCTGTCCCCCGCGGGTGGAGAGGGC
>BNVD01000399.1 GCA_025997835.1 Spirochaetia bacterium | reverse complement strand
AGGCTGAGTTTAATGGATACGACTCACCTAAAAATGATTGCTTGAATAATGGCAAAGGAACCGGATTACGAATCGCATCATCTTCATTATGTTCAAATATTACCTGCATTTGCTTGTCTGTAATTTGCAGATTAATTATATTGTTTTTATCCCAATTAGCACCAAAGATTTTGCCTAAATATTCAGATGTAGAACTAAAGTCCTTTTCAGCTCCGGTATGATATATAATCAATTCACTAGAATAAACCTCAACCGATACCCAGCTTTCAGGCCAATTGATTCTGTCAGATTTTAACTTCCATTCTATATCCATCCATGTATAATACATATAATTATTTACTCCTTCATCTTTGTATTGAAATTTCAAGCCAACTGGCAATATCGTTTAATACTTTCTCTGCCGCACCATCATCAGATGATTTTTGGGCTTTTATCCCATAACGCCACATCTCATGAAGCCTATTGGGAGCAACCGATTGGCTGGTACTGGTTGAAAAACATTTTAAAGTGAACTGTCCCCCACAATTGGCATATTTCAGCATCCTGTTTATATCATGTCCAATACCATCATAATATTCTTGTAATTCATCAGTATTGCTTTTTCTTATTATACCTAATAAGTAATATTTTAAGCCAGTCTCGACCGTATAAAATAATACAAGCCTTCTGGTCATTTGATGAGAGTTTGGCACAAGCTCTTTATATAGGCTATAATGCTTTTGAAAAGCATGTTTTAACTCATTTTTTGTTGCATATAGCTGTTTGCCCATAGCTTAAAATCCCCTTTTCTCACGCCACCCTTCATTCAACTTTTCTTATTATACCTTATCTTCAACCTTTCCTCAATATCCCCAACAAACAATTCTCGTCGGCGGTCAATATCACCCCACCCCCTCCAACTCCGCCTCAATCTCCTCAATACTCGGCAGCGACGACTTATACTCATCCGGCAAAATACTGCTTATCTCATATTCACTAACACCAATCGGTTTGTTGATATCCTTTAACGCATACTCCACAATCGTTTTGT
>BNVD01000398.1 GCA_025997835.1 Spirochaetia bacterium | reverse complement strand
ACCTGATAGGCGACCGGAGCCTCTGTATTATCGTCACCGGTATGAACGGAGAAGGGGAACATACCCTGGCGGTTTTCAGAAGACCAACGAACCTTGGTTCGTCGAACCAAGGTTCGACGAACCAAAGTTTGTCGGCCTTTGTCAAAATCGCGGACCTCCAGATAGACGGGTCCATTACCATTCAGGAGACGGAACGTACCCAGGCCTATCAGTTGGGGCTTACCGCGGGTACAAGTTTTCCCCTTGCCGCCTACGGCAGGGACCGCACCACCGATAATATTCTGGATCAGGTGGAAACCATCTATACCTATAATCCGGTACGGGGCCGCTATGAGCAAAGCCGCCTAATCCGTATCCCCGGCTCCCAGATAGAGCAACGGCGAGTCCGGGATCTGCTGAACGGCGGGGCGGCGGAATTTGAGGCCTTCATCAGTGGACTCTGGTACTACGTGAGCCCCCAGAGCACCCTGGACAACCGGCAGTATATCTATTTTGATCCCCTAAGCCGGGAACTGGTTTTTTTTGTGGACGAGACCCAGCAGGTCTTTATCTGGCAACATTCCAGCCCCACCCGGTACGGCCTCTATATTTCCAGCCAGAACATTTCCGTTTCCACCCTTCGGCTTTGCCTCGATACAGGATGTTCCGGTATTCGTCACCGCCTTTGCGTCTTTCGTATTAGGGTTGATTTGCGCCATCCCCATTGCCATCGGTATACGCCTGAAAAGAGCAAAGGCCGCCGGCAAACAGCTTGAGGCCGCCGCACCAACGCCGAAAAAAGGCCGGGGCAAGAAGGGCGATGCGTACGCACCGGCGCGGCAGGAGGACGATGGCGGCCCCTACGGAGATGACGGTTCCTATGGGATTGATTAAAAGTAAACCGTTCGCTTTTTTCATAGCGATGGTTTTCGCCCTGGCTTTTCCCCTGTACGGGCAAAACGCCGGGCCTTCCCTGCTGGCGGAGGAAATTCAAAGCCTGGAAAAAAAATTAACCACCCCTGGTGCGCTTTCTTTCGCCGACCACCGCTTTA
>BNVD01000397.1 GCA_025997835.1 Spirochaetia bacterium | reverse complement strand
ACAAACTCTACAAAACTTGACGCAGGGGGAGATGTAATTTATACAAAACAATAAATGAGGTGTCAGTCACCCCTGAATTTGAGGGTGACTGAATAAAGTTCTGTTCAACAATTTCTGTTCAAATTAAGTCACTTTTAATGTATAAAAATACTGCAGCCTCCTCCGTTATAAAGTTTGTAAATGTTCCATAGATGTGTGTACCCCCATAAGGGCTATAAACATATAAGTCATTCCCCTCAGTCCAAGCCGGCAATTCTCCGGTTGAACCTTGGATAAGAATTTTTTTTTCTGATATAATCAGAGTGTTTATATTTCATTTATAAGTTCCCCAATACTTCGCCTCAACTGTTTTGCCGCCGGATGGGTCAAAAATTTCTTCTTCCGGTTCAGTTTCACATCCGGCAACCATCAACCCAAAAACCACGCTTAACATGACAATCAAGCTCCTCAATACAATCTTGTTCATATCGAACTCCTTTTTGTGGGGTTTTACGTCTTCCACAACCGACATATATTAAGGTTCCATACGGAATCTTGTTTGCCTTACAAGGTTATATAATTTTTGAGTATTTTAATTCGTCAAATTTATATTTCGGACTTAAATAATAAATAATCCTCCTACAAGTGACGCAATCAGGATAAGCGGTATAATCCAGCCAATCAAAGGGTTAACACTCGGAAATTTACGGAGCCATTTATGTTCGCCTAATTTATTCTTGACAATCGAAAACACATGATTTTCATCAAGCTTATGTAATATTTTTAAAAGAATATCAACTTTTGTATATATCCGGTATACTGTTAATGCCATAGCGGTAACAATAACCAAACCGAGGACCACTATTATCAATTTTGATTCTCTGCAAGTGGTAGTAAAAAAGGCGTTTACAAACAATGCATATACCGCTATCAGGAAATTAAATCTTGTCTGGAGCAAGTTTTCCATAAATTCCCGTTCCTGATAAAATGTCCAACCGCCATGTTTAATTTGGTATGTATACGCATCTCTTATTTTGTCGATCCTGTCAGGATC
>BNVD01000396.1 GCA_025997835.1 Spirochaetia bacterium | reverse complement strand
GTGCCGCTAATTGTTGCCGTAGAGCCTTCAAACCTGGCTTTATTCGGGCCAACAAACTCAAATCCTACACCGGCGGCTGTAGGGCTTGTAGGTATCGTGGTATTAGAACCACCCGAAAATGTTACACCAGCCGGAAGCGTTACAACCAGGCTTGTCATGCCGGATGTGGTTGAAAATCCTGAGCCGCTGCCTACTTGTTCTTGCCGGCAAAGGTGAAGAACTCTCCCAAGTGAGGTAAAGAATGATTTGACGCCATTGTTATACTCCGCAAGATTTAATATAGTAGAAGATAGAGAGATAAATGACAAAAATACACTTTGATGACAGCGACGACCTCATAGATATTTGCCGGGATAACGCTTTTAAGGCGGTATTTACCAAAAACATCCCGGAATCTCAGGGGGCGCTTTCGGATCTGGTTTCTGCCATCATAGGCCGCCCCCTATCGGTGATAACCATAATCGCCAACGAGCCGCCAATAGACAACCTCCGGGACCGGCAAATCCGCTTTGACATCAAGTGCAAGGCCAAGGATGGAGAACTGGTTGACGTGGAAATGTCCCTCAACCCGGACGCTGCGGGAACGAAGTTCCCGATGAGCCGCTTCGGCTGGAGTTCTATGCCAGCAGGCTGTTTACCGGTCAGGATATTCGTGGTGGTGAAAAAGAGTATGATGACCTGAAACAGACGTATCAGATTGCGATACTGGTCAAAAAACATTATTTCCCGGATGAAGACTTTTTCCATACCTTTGAGTATTACGACGCGGAACGCAAGGTCTCCCTTGGCGGGAGGAGCCGGATCATCACTCTTGAACTATCCAAACTGGAATTAATCGTGACAAAGTCCCCCGAGACAATGACCGCATCAGAACACTGGGCGGTATTTTTCCGGTATTTAGCAGATAAAACCAAACGTCAAAAGATAAATGAAATAGTCCAACTAGAGGAGGGAATATCAATGGCAAGTGCAGTATTAATGACCATCAGTAGAGACGAAGTGGAACGGGCGCGGCTTGAGAGCGAGTACAAGTATGAA
>BNVD01000395.1 GCA_025997835.1 Spirochaetia bacterium | reverse complement strand
GGTACACCTCAAAGGAATCGTAAAAGGGATGGGCAAAGATGATTTGCGCCGCTGATTCATCCAGAATGATCCGGGGCTGCTCCCCATTGCGGACCATCAGCCGTTCGTAGGGGGGATTACCTGTCCCTGCGGCGTAGTTCCGGTAGGTGACGGAATCGAAATCCCGCCACAGAATATCCTGCTCCAGGGTGGAATAGTGGATGCGGCTGTCCCCAGCGTCGATAAACCGGATTGACCGGAGGCCGGTATGGTTTTCCAGGAGAAGGCCGTAGAGCCGGGAGCGCTCAAAAATATCCTCCGCCAGCTGGTTGGGCAGGAAACTGCGCTGAATTGCGGGCTGGGCCAGACTGAGGGCAAACTGCTCCTGAAGTTCGGAGAGCAGGGCCTCGACGGCCTCCGTATCCAGCGCCGTTTCCTTCGCCGCCGCCCTGACCATCGCGGGATTGTAGAACCGGCTCTCTATCAGGTCAAACAGACTGGTATAAGCCAGTACCGTAAAGCCGGCAAAGACGAGAAGTGCGATAATCAGACTGAATGCGAGCTTATGGAATACCCTCACGCTGGAAAACCCTGAAAACCATCCTTTAGATACATTGATGATAGCAGAAGCTGGGGCTAAAGTCCATTGCGCGGTACGCCTTTGCCGGTTGTTACCGGTTGCCATCGGACCCTGGTCCCATTTGGCATTGGGAGGGCGGTCGGCCCAGGAGCCTGTTGCACTTGTGAATTTTTTGCGCTTGAGGCCGCAAAAAAACCTCGATAAAGGGGCATCCTTAGGGAGTTTGCAGGGTAAAAATCGCCTTGAAGGCCGATTTTTTTTATCAAACTGCACGAAGTGCAACAAACTCCTAGGAGCCTGTTGTACTTTTCAATCGGGTCATGTACTTTTCCGCGTAACGGGGAAGTTTGTTGCCGAAGTACCGGGGGAAAAGGCCTATAATCCCTTTTTCCCCGGGTAATTGCAGCCTCCCGTACCGGTTCATCCTTGAGAAAGGGCAAATAAACGCCTGAAGTCATAGGCCAGAGTAACCAAATCCCATTCTAT
>BNVD01000394.1 GCA_025997835.1 Spirochaetia bacterium | reverse complement strand
GAGCGTAAGCGCCGATGGCGGCGCTGTGACCGCTACCACCACCAAACTGACGCTGACCTTTGACAAAGACATCACCGGCCTTGCGGTAGGCGACATTACTCTGGCCGCCGGGTCTACCGGCGCGGCTAAAGACGCGCTGAAGCGCACCGGGACCGGTGCGTACGAGCTTGCCGTAAGCGGCATTATTGCGAGCGGGACCGTAACGGTGTCGGCGGCAAAGAGCGGTTATACCATCTCAGGCAGTCCAAAAGATGTCGAGGTGTACTATTATGACCCCACGGCTATTGCGGCGGCCCTTACCGGTGTAACCGCCGATGGCTCCGCTACGACGGCAACCACCGGCAAGCTGACGCTGACCTTTGACCAGGACATTACCGGCCTTGAGGCAAACGACATTGCCCTGAGCGGGTCTACCGGCGCCACTATAGACGGGGCGCTGACAAGCGCCGGGGCCGGTGTGTACGAGCTTGCCGTAAGCGGCATTATCGTGAGCGGGACCGTAACGGTGCGGGTAACCAGGACCGGGTATAACATCAGCGGCAGCCCAACAGATGTCGCGGTGTATTACTATGACCCCACGGCTACGGCAGCGGCCCTTACCGGCATAACCGCCGATGGTTCCGCCACAGCCACCACCACCAAATTGACACTGACCTTTGACCAGGAAATCACCGGCCTTGAGGCAAGTGACATTACCCTGAGCGGGTCTACCGGCGCCACTATAGACGGGGCGTTGACAAGCGCCGGGACCGGTGTGTACGAGCTTGCCGTAACCGGCATTATCGCGGACGGGACCGTAACGGTGACGGTAGCAAAGAGCGGCTTTAACATCAGTGGTAGCCCGCAAACGGTGCAGGTGTACTATTATGACTCCGCCATTCCGAGGGGGGATGTGAATATCACGCTGGACATTGTTGATCAGGGCGGCAGTCTGACCCTTACCGGAAACACCCCCTTTACCGTCTATAGGACCGGAGCGGATGGTTCCGCAAACGTGTCGGTTTCCACCTCAGGCTATACCTATACCTGGTATGTGGATGGCGTGA
>BNVD01000393.1 GCA_025997835.1 Spirochaetia bacterium | reverse complement strand
CATCGAAGCCAAGCGGAACCTGGAATTGAGTCTCCTCTCCCTGACCCGTCAGGGCCGGGAGCAGTCCTCCATCACCGAAGGGGACGGGGAAGACCGGGGGCAGAACCTGTACTTCTCCGGGGACGGGATGATCCGCCAGGATCGTGACGGTCCAGGGCATACCCGCTTCGGGGGTTTCGGGAGCAAGTTGAACCGACAGATCCATGTTGTCGTCACCGGCAGGCCACCCTTCCCGTGGAGAAAGGGCGGCGAATAACAGAAACGTCAGTAATCCGGCCCGGAGACATCGGTGTTTTCGGTCCATTCCCGGCTTGTCCATCGGTCCGCCTCCTTTTCATGCAGGTAGTCAAAGAGGGCGTCACTGCCCCGGTCTTCCCCGTCCCCTTCGGTGATGGAGGACTGCTCCCGGCCCTGACGGGTCAGGGAGAGGAGACTCAATTCCAGGTTCCGCTTGGCTTCGATGCGGCCGCCCTCCGCTTCCAGCGCCCGCCTGAAATCGCCTGCGGCAGCGGCGTAATCCCCCTGCCGGAAACGGATCACCCCGGTATTATAGTGGAGCCGGTAGGCCAATTCGGCATCCCCGGTCAAAGAAGCTGCGGAACTTCGCCCCGCAGCTTCGGCGGCGGCAAATTGTCCCAGGGCGGCTTCGGCTTCGTCCATGGCGAGGTAGATCACCCCCAGACCGTACTCGGCATAGGGAGCCGCTTCGACGGAGTTCCGGGCATCCAGGTAGGCGGAAATCGCGCCGGGATACCGGCCTTGCGCATTGAGAAAGCTCCCTTCGATAACCCGGAGACGTCCGGGGATTTGGGAGCAGGAACTCAGGGTGATGATGAGGGTCAGCGTGATAAGGGGGGGGCCTGATCGCCTCCTCCGCTTTTTTTCAAGCAGCTTCGAGATACCTAAGGCCGCGGGCGCCTTTAAGGACGCCTTTCCCGGCAAACGGCGGATCATTCTCTTTTCCGACGGGGAAGCGCTGCATGGGAATTTCGCTGCGGCGGTGGACCGGGCGCTGGCGGCGGATATTGCCATTAGCGCCGTGGGACTGGG
>BNVD01000392.1 GCA_025997835.1 Spirochaetia bacterium | reverse complement strand
ACTTTAGTCTCAGACTTTAGTCTCAGACTTTAGTCTCAGACTTTAGTCTCAGACTTTAGTCTCAGACTTTAGTCTCAGACTTTAGTCTCAGACTTTAGTCTCAGACTTTAGTCTCAGACTTTAGTCTGATGCATTTTATTCTAATTGCTTACGCAATAAGGAAATAACATGACTATTCAGTCATGTTATTTCTGCGCGTGTCCTTAGCGCGGGGAATTTTTTATTCCGATACCGCGTTCCGTTATGGCCCACTCATTAAGCCGCCATTCGGGGATTCCTTTCTGATCCAGTTCTTTGACCGTTAAAAAATACCGGTCCGCCAAGGGTTTGCTGCCCTCCCGGTCGTAATACAGGGCCAGATAATAGGCCATTCGTGCCTTGGTAATCAGACTCTTTTCCCGGTCTATCCGGGAAGCCACATCGGTATCGCCGGTCCGCTCGGCGTAAAGCCGGAGCACGTACCGTTCCAGACTGTCCTGAGGGGTACGCCGCATGGCGGCTTCCAGAAATGTTTTCATTTCTGCCGGTACCCCCGTCCGCATGGTTGCCGCCGGGGGGGAACGCATCCAGTTGGCCGCCGCAAGCAGGGCGTAGGAGGTCTCTGTGGGGGCCTGCCGGGCGGCTTCCCGAAAGGCATCCCGCGCTTCGGACCATTTTTTTTGCCGCATCTTGTGGATACCCAGCCCCTCAAAGGCGAAGTAGTATTCGGGATTGAGCCGCACCAGAATGGCATAATCCTGTGCCGCCCCGTCCAGGTCGCCAATATCCTCTTTAATACCGGCGGTATACACATAAGACAGAAAGTGCTTCGGGTTCAGGGTGATAGCACGGTTAAATTCATCAAGGGCATCCCGTTTCTGGTTCATGTCCACCAGAATGTGCCCCCGGTCGTAGCTTATCCAGTAATCATTGGGGGCCAGTTTTTTGGCGGTGTCCAAATCCGACAGGGCCGCTTTCATGGCGTTCGTCCCCCGGTACAGCCGGGCCCGTTCGCTCCAGCCCACCGGCCATTGGGGATAGCGGAAAATCACCTGATTCAGCAGCGCTTCCGCCTTTTGGGGTTCCCGGTT
>BNVD01000391.1 GCA_025997835.1 Spirochaetia bacterium | reverse complement strand
GTGATCAGGGTTAGCCGCCCCAGTTCTTCTTTGCTCATAGTGTATTTCACCCTCCTAAGCTACCACGGGGGGTGACATTTTCCCTCGTGGTTCTTAGAGGTGACATTATCGCTTGTGATTCACACACCCGAAGCAGCCTGTACTTGACGTAGGGGCATTTATCGTAGATAAACCAGTCCGCCGTATAATTGGCGAAGGTCTGAACCGGCTTTTGGATGAGGTTGTTCTTCCGGTACAGATCAAAGCAGACGATGCGGGCTGCCGTCTTGGTATCCGTGCCGGTGCTGTACTGCCGCCGCCGTCCATTTTCGTCATAAACCTGGTAATACCAGACGGCTTTTCCTGAACCAAGTTTGCGCTTGAAAAGGGTAAAGGGGGCTTTATAACGCATGGGATTCCCTAAATCCTGCCAAATTATGCCCGCGAATTGCTGACATAACTGCTGACAGGGGAAAAGGGGGACCAAAACTCCCTTGGTTTTCCGGGCAACGCCCCTAAAAAACAAGAGAGGTAATTCATTGCTATACAACGAATTACCTCTCTTTCGTGATAAAATCCCCTAGTCGGGCAACCCGGATTCGAACCGGGGACCCCAAGTCCCCCAGACTTGTACGCTAACCAACTGCGCTATTGCCCGATGTTCCTTCCTATATGTGGTGTTTATTCCGTAAACCACACGGCGCAAACTATAGTAGACTTTGTTATATTAGTTTATAGCGTTTTTTGTGTCAATAGGGCATCACAAGGGGTCAGCAATTTTAGGGACAAGTATCGTAGAAAAACGGGGGATACTCAAGAGAAGGATTTTATCCATTTCATCCCCATCAGCCATTGCTTTTCCCCGCCGCATGCCTTAGAATTACATAAAGGCATGGTTAAAAACTCCGGTTTTTAGCCGATTCCTTAATAACGGAGGATGAACCATGAATAAACCGAATACGCTTTTGAAAGCCTTGATGGGGGGGGGGGGGCATTGCCGTTGCTGCGGTCATAGCTGCCGGCTGTTCTTTTTTCCGTCCGTACAGTTTCCTTTCTCTCCCGTACTCCCGCGGTAGTCCGCACAGGCCTCA
>BNVD01000390.1 GCA_025997835.1 Spirochaetia bacterium | reverse complement strand
CCCCTGTACCTCCCTTGTTGACGGCGATACGGGACGTATTGCCATTTACTACGGCTGCGCGGACACCGTGACGGGACTGGTTTTTGGTACGGTTGATGAAGTAGTTGATTTTGTGAAGCGCAATCCGGTGTAGGATAGGCGTTTATCTGGCAGGCGGCGCAATGGACTGGTTTACCACTACCCGCCCGTCAATAAAGGACTTCCCCCGTGGCGTGTAATCATCCGACTCAATATTCTTTACCAGTAAATCTACCGCAAGTTCACACATCAACGGTACATTTACCGCAAGGCTGGTAATGCCGAGCCCGCCGGTAATCATGGTGTCATCGTTATCAAACCCGACAATGGAAACATCTTCTGGAACCCGGAAGCTCATCCGCTCAAGCTGGCGGATCACCATTCCCGCAATCCGGTCGTTATTACAGACATAGGCGGTAAAAATATCGGGGCGCAGGGGAATATCAATGTAGATTCCCCTGCCGGCCCGGTCAGGAATTGCGCTTTCATAGGGCAGGCCCGCTTCGAGCATGGCCTTACAGAACCCTATGTACCGGTCAAGAATACTGGTGGTAGCATCGATGGAACCGATAAACCCAATCTGTTTATGCCCCGCCGCAATCAGCAGTTTTGTCAAATCGTAGGAACCAATAATATTATTCGCCGCCACACAATCGATGTTTCCAATATCGGAATAGAAATCGAGGAAAATACATTTCAGATCATTGGCGCTTAACGCGGCAAGATAGGGGTCGGAAAACTGGCCCAACACGATAAGACCGTCGATTTTGTTGGCGGTAACAATTGACGGCAGGGTGCAGGCGGCTTCATCATCAGTACTGATTATTTCAAGGATTCCTAAATAGGGGGTCTGTTTTAATACTGCGAGCAATTCCAGATAAAAAACCCAGTAAAACGAAGTTTCGCCGATATATTTTGCGGGAATCACAATCCCGATAGTATAATTGCGGCCGGTAAGCATATTGCGCGGCAGACTGTTATACCGGTACCCCAGCTCTTCGGCTTTTTCGAGGATGGATTTCCGCAGTTTTTCGCCGACCCCTTCTTTTCCC
>BNVD01000389.1 GCA_025997835.1 Spirochaetia bacterium | reverse complement strand
CACAAAGAATTTCAGGCTTTATCGGCCATTTTGAGGTCCAAATTTTAGACGTAGAACTATAGGGACATAATTCGCCAACATTAGCAACTGCATGATAGGATTTCAGATTTTCATCAGAAATAGTAATATCATTGCTATATGCTCCTACGGTGATTGCATTCCACGCTTGACCTGGACTTTGCACTGGACTAATTATATTGGCACCGGGATATCCGCCTTTCATATCTGAAAAATCAACATTACCTGCACTTATGAAAAATAAACGTTTTGTGTTATCGTCTGCACCGGAGATGATAGTATCAATATATCCAGACCAAGATGATGGGGTTCCGTCATTTAGGCTGTATCTGTTATCTTCGGTTATTGCCATGCATAACGTTCTTACATTATTTGGCCGGGCAATTTCGGCAAGCGATATTGCCTGTTTGGTTATATCGCCATAGAGCTGCGGGTCATTTGCTCCGGGCGGTGGCGGCAATATTTTAACTGATTCAAGGCGGTGACGAATCATAATAGTTTCACTACTCAATAATCTTTCTTTCAGGTTATAGAACAATGCAATGCCAGCCATTTCTGTTCCGTGACCATCATGATCTGATGCTTGCCATGCAGTATTGACCGCCTGTAAACAATCATCTTCACATGAACCGGAAAGAAGGGGGTGGCCGCTATTCAAGCCTGTATCAAGCAGACATATTGATACGTTAGAAAAATCGTACTGTAGCCTTGAAAATAGCTCATCGGCAAATTCTTTTTGCCCTCCCGGCGGCAATTTTTCAAAGAAACTATTGGGTTCTTCAAATCTGCGAATTTCCGCTATGGTATCAAGACATTTTATCAAACTTGCAAGCTGGTCCGAGTTTGCTCTTATGAGTTTTACGATTCGTTCTTTAAAGTGAATAAAATTATCATTACAAGATATTTTTAAAAGTGAGCAAACGGCTTTAAAATTATTATTACTTTCTTCTGTATTATCACAATTTTCATAATTATCTTCACCGCATAATAGCCAAATTTCACACCATACCGGGTTTGCATCAGGTATACCTTCGTCTTTACCGGAAAACAAGGT
>BNVD01000388.1 GCA_025997835.1 Spirochaetia bacterium | reverse complement strand
AAGGCATCTGCGGCAAATGCCGCATCCGTATCGTTTCCGCCGACCCACTGATGCGGGGGAGGGACCGGACCTGTTTTTCAAAGGCGGAACTGGAAGCGGGATACCGCCTTGCCTGCACCGTCTTTCCCGCTTCGGATATCACCGTGGAGATTCCAGGCGTGTCTGACCGTTGGGCCGGGGGCCAGGCATCCGGGGAAGAAAATTTTTCCGCCCTCAGCGATTTTGAACCGGTTGAACCCTTCTTTTCCAAAGCAGAACCGCAGACCGGAAACGCGGTGGTTTCAGGCCAGGCGGCATATTCCGGTAAGCTGCTCCACTCAGGCGGAAGCTCCCCGTATGTCATTGCCGTCGATATAGGCACCACCACCCTTGCCTTTGCCCTGGCGGATTTGCGTACCGCTCAGATCGCGGGCCGGCTTTCAATGGTAAACCGGCAAAGGCAATTCGGCGGCGATGTCATATCCCGCATACAGCGGGCCAACAGCGGGGACCTCCCCGCCTTATGTCAATGTGTACGACACCAGATCGCCGGGGCTATTGTGGACTTGTGCAGCGCGGCGCAGATAGAGCCCCAGGACATCGGTAAAATAGCCGTTGCGGGGAACACCACCATGCTCCACCTGCTCCTAAACCTGAGCTGCCAAACCCTGGGACACGCTCCCTTTACCCCGGTAACGGTGGACATGGTGTCCCTCAGGTACCGGGAACTCTTTGGAGAGAATAGTACATCGCCGGACGGTATCTCGCCGGACTGCGAAGTGGTGATCCTGCCCGGTATTTCTACGTATGTGGGAGCGGATATAACCGCGGGTATCCTCTTTACCCGGCTCCACAAACGTACGGAACGGGGCTGCGCCGTGGAGCCTGCGGTGCTTATGGATATCGGCACCAACGGCGAAATGGTTCTGGCGTACGGGAAAAAGCTCCTCTGCACCGCCACGGCGGCGGGCCCCGCCTTTGAGGGGGGCAATATACGCTGGGGTACCGGCAGCGTACCGGGGGCCATATCACAGACAAGCTTCCGGGACGGGCGTTTTGAAATCGCCACCATCGGCGATAAGCCCCCGGTGGGTATCTGCGG
>BNVD01000387.1 GCA_025997835.1 Spirochaetia bacterium | reverse complement strand
TTCCTGCATCATGCTTGCAAGTTCCGCCGCTCTGGGATCGTCCGGCAGAATGGCGCTCACCACCGAACCGGAGCGGCGGTAGAATTCGTCGTGGTTTTCATTCAGGTCCCCCATGATCAGTACCGGCGTACCGGGGCTTTCCGCCTCAATTTCCTGCAGCCGCCGGAGTATGGCCCGTGCGGAGGAACGCCGCAGGCTTTCGGTAACATCGTCCCCGCCCAGCTTGGATTTCCAGTGGCAGATAAACAGGGCAAGCGGCTTGTCCTGTGGCTGAACCCGCAGCTCCAGCACCGGCCGTGGAGTGGTGCCGCCGTTGCCGGTTACCGAATGAACCCTGGCCTGTGTCAGCGGGAAGCGGCTTAACACCCCGATCCCCAGGGACGCCCCCGGATTATTGGCGAAAAAGGTCCACCGGTACCCATACTTTGACAGCGCCCCTTCCGCCAGCTCCTGCAGAACACCCAAGTTTTCCAACTCCTGAAACGCCAGAATGTCAGGCCCTTTATCGGTCATGCTGCCCACCGCCTGGGCAATCGCCGTCAGCCGTGCCTGGTATTTTTCCCCGGTCCATCCCGTCTGCGTCAAATATTCACCGTATTCCAGTCCGGTCTCATTACCGTCAAACAGAGCCTGCAGGTTCCAGGTCGCGATACTCAGCGTTTGCCCTTGTTCCGCCGCCCTGGAATTGGGGTCACAAAATATTTCACATCCCCCAAGACAAATGATCGCCAGAAAAACGAGCCCCCGCTTCAGACCGGCGCCCCGCCCGGCGGCTCTTTGATAGTCAGTCGTGTTATGCGTCATAAACGCCTCCTACCGTATATATGGCAATGTCCTGAGGTTTGCTTCAATTGAGAGGGGAAAATTGCGAAAATTCGATGAATTTTCAGGCGGTGCACACACACGCAGGCCGGAAAAATGGCTCTTGACAAGCATTGCGAAAATTTGATATAAAATTACACTGCTGTCCGGTTTAATCATAGTAACCCCTCCAAAAGAGGCTGAGAAGAGTATATTTCAGGCGGCGGTGCTGTATTGGTACATAGTCCCAGGATTGAGTTTTTTGACAGCAATGTTGTCTTAATC
>BNVD01000386.1 GCA_025997835.1 Spirochaetia bacterium | reverse complement strand
GACAAAAAGCCCTCGATTGATGAGGTAAAGCGGATATGGTCGGCTTTCGCGGCCCTGCCCCAGGAGCTTGACCTGCCCATGGCGCCGAAACGGCCCATCATCATACGGGAGGAAGCGGACCGGCCCCAGCCCCGGAAGGACCGGGACGCGGACAAGGGGATGGCGGTATCGATTGGGCGCATCCGGCCCTGCAATGTATTCGACCTGCGGTTCGCGGCGCTGTCCCACAATACGGTGCGAGGCGCGGCGGGGGGCGGTATCCTTAACGCGGAACTGCTCAAGGCCAAGGGGTTTATTTCGGCGTAGTAATGGGGTATTATAAGGGTATGATTAATCCTGTTATTAAGCCGTCCAGTGAACTCCGCAAAAATTACAACACTATTGCCGAAATATGCCGTACCGGTAAGGTTCCGGTTTTTTTAACCCGTAATGGCGAGGGTGATACGGTCCTGATGGATATGGAGACCTACAGCCGCCGGGAGGAAGACCTGATAGTTGCGGAGCGCCTTATGGATGCCGAGCGTCGGCGGATGGCCGGTGAAAAAGGCTATACCATTGAAGAACTGGAAGAAAGCCTGACCGAAGCAATCAAACTTGGAGCCGCGGAGGGAAAAAAGGATAATGCTCAATACGTATGAAGTACGCATATCCTCTGTTGCCTATGACGACCTGAATAATCATTTTCATTTTTTGGCACGAGTTAGCGAGGGCGCCGCGGAACGGCTTAAAGCTGCCATTTTAAAGGATATCCGTTCCCTCAAAGAAATGCCGCATCGAACCCCCGCTTATAACCGGCCTTATTTACCGCCGGAGAAATACCGCTATTTGTTATCCGCCCAGAGATACCGTATTGTTTATCAGATTAATGGTGATACGGTAAATGTGGACTACATTGAAGATTGCCGGCAAAACAACAAAACGAGCCGTCCGGGGAGCGGCCCTGAGTCTTTTGATGATGAGTAAGCGCTTGTGGCCGTAAAAACCCGGTTGGTTTTGGAAAGCTGCAAGAGAGTAATAGTTTGAACGAGAAAAGAGGACAACGATGAGTACAAAAGAGTTCCCGTTAACCAAGGCGCAGCTTACCGAACT
>BNVD01000385.1 GCA_025997835.1 Spirochaetia bacterium | reverse complement strand
CGGAAAATCCGGGCAAAATAAACGGGGTTTTCAAAACCCAGCATGTTGGAAATTTCGTTTACCCGGTACTTGTTTTGCCAGAGGAGTTCACAGGCCCTTTCAATTTTGAGCTGGTTGGCAAACTCGATCAAACTAAGGTTGTATTCCCGCTTGAATAAAGTGGAAAGATACCCCGGCGAAATAGCGGCATAATCCGCCACATCCGCAAGCATAATCTCTTTTTCCACATTATTCAGAATATACCGCCGGGCTTTTTCCAGCACCTCCGTATGTTTCCCCCTGCGGATGCCGTAATGCTGCTGTTCCAGGCGGGCTAACTCATCCGGGAGGCTTTTCCAAATGCCGGTTTTCCGTTTTTTCCCCGTGCCACCTGATTCGTAAAAGCTTGAGGCCAATACTTCTACCCGCAGCCGGGTAAGCTTGAGCGATGTCTTGATAAGCCGCTCCTGGAACTGATCGACACCGGCTTCCCAGTCTTCCGCAGACCAACGGTCCTGCGTAAGCGCCCAAGCAAAGAGCCCCAGACTTTCACTACTGTGGAAGTCTGAACTTTCACTACTGTGGAAGTCTGAACTTTCACTACTGTGAAAGTCTGAACTTTCACTACTGTGAAAGTCTGAACTTTCACTACTGTGAAAGTCTGAACTTTCATCGGTACGGTCATTTTGCGGATCCCCCGCGGCGGAACCGGGGAGCAGCAGGATGTGGGGGAAGAAAGAAGATGCCAGCCGCTCCGCAATCTCAATCTCCCATTCAAGGATTTTGCGCCGTTCCGCGGCGGGAATTTCAGGATACCCCGGTAATACGGCGAAATTCAGGGGGATAAGGGCGAACGCGAACCGGGAAAGCATCCCTTCTTCCTCAAGCAGCGTGGCCGCCCGGGTGGTACTAAAGGTACCAGAGGTACCTACACCGCCGGTACCGTACAGTATTCGGGATACGGCTTCCCGTATTTGATTCTGCCGCTGCCGGGTCTGGAGATGTTCCTCCGCTTCTTCCACCTGGTACAGTTTATTCCGGTTTTTCCGTTCCGCGATGGCCCGCTCCAGGGCGCTTTCCAGAGCTTCGCTTTCCAGGTTGTTTTTTACCAGATATTCCA
>BNVD01000384.1 GCA_025997835.1 Spirochaetia bacterium | reverse complement strand
CTTCCGCTATCACTTTGACGGGGAAACCAAAGAGACAGTGATCTCCGGCATGGGTGAACTCCAGGTGAACATCATTCTGGACAAGATAAAGGCGAACCAGAAGATCGAGGTGGAGACCCATGTACCCAAAATTGCCTACCGGGAAACGATTACGAAAAAAGCGGGGGCCGAGTACACCCACAAGAAGCAGACCGGCGGCCACGGCCAGTACGGTAAGGTGCTGCTGGAAATAGCCCCCCTCAAGCGGGGGGAGAACTACCAGTTTGTCAACGCCATATTCGGCGGGGCGATACCCAAGAACTACATTCCCGGCGTGGAAAAGGGCGTACTTGAAGGGATGGCCCACGGTACGATGGCAAGCTACCCTGTGGTAGACGTGGAAGTGAAGATTGTAGACGGCAAGTACCACCCGGTGGATTCATCGGAACTGGCCTTCAAGCTCGCCGCCCGCAACGCCTTTCGGGAAGCCATGCGGCAGGCCGCCCCTACCCTGTTGGAACCCGTCATGAACCTCACGGTCTTTGTGGAAGAAAAGTACCTGGGGGACGTGATGTCCGACCTTTCCGGGAAGCGGGGCAAGATTTTGGGTCAGGACGCGGTAGGCGGCGGCATCGAAGAAATCCGCGCCCAGGCGCCCCAATCGGAACTGCTGCGCTACTCCATCGACTTACGGTCCATTACCAGCGGGACGGGGTCTTTTGGCGTGGCGTTCGACCACTACGCGCCGATTTCGGGGAGGAACGCGGATGAGGTGATTAAGGCGCGGGAGGCGTTTAGGGTGCAGGAGTCGGACGAGTAAGGTGGCTTGTTCGTAATTTGCATGGAAACGCATATACGGGCGGCGCAGCGGGTGGCCCCCCGCCCGAGCCAAGGATGACAACTACTTTACTCGAACCAGGCGCGTTTGTCGGCTGAAGGATTGGGTTTACCGGCTGAGACGCTTTAGGCGTTTTTGTTGGTTGTCATAATGTCTCGGGGAGGGGCCACCCGCCGCACCGCCCGCCTTTGTCGTGTTGTATGGGCTACCTTTACTTTGGATATGGGGAAGAGGCGTTTTGGGCGATGCGGCGGGTGTATGGGCGCTACCATTCACTCTGGATGAGG
>BNVD01000383.1 GCA_025997835.1 Spirochaetia bacterium | reverse complement strand
CAAACTAAAGGAATTTTTTGGAAAAACCCGGTGGAGGAGCATAGTCACGACAAAATTTTGTCTTTTTATCTTTACAAGCGCCAATTTACCTCATGACGAAAATGGCCCCGAAACAGAAATGCCCGGCGAGGAAAGGCCCCTTGACGAAACAAGCGTTAATAGGATACAATTCTTTTAGGTTGATATGAAAAAGTATTTTATTGTGTTTATTACTCTTTTATTAAGTGGCCCCCTGTTTTCACAAGAAAGGGTGCCTTTTATTGGCATTGATACCGGCGATAAAATCATTGGAGAAATATTTGTAGAACTAAAAAGCTATACTAATGTTTCATTGAGGAAATCTGTTTTTGACAAATTACGCAGTACGAGACAGAAACCTGAAATTTTAAGAAAAATAGAAGGCAAAAATATTTACTATTATTTTGAAGGTAATTGTATTTATGATGACAAGTCATCAGTTGACATTATGGTTGTTACATTGAAATTATTTGATAGTGGATTAAATGATTATGAAAATATCCCCAAAAAATATTTAAATGGCTTGGGAATGTCTGTTAATGATGAAGAATATTTTTCAAAAAATTTAGAAGCAATGAATGAGGTATTGGGCAAGGAATTAGATAATGATGGCAGTGATACTAACGGAAAATATCACGGTACTAAAATATTTGCAATTGGTGATTCTGATACCCTAATGGAATATTTTAAAATGTTTTACGCAAGGGTTATTTCTACGATGATCGATTTTATTGACACCAACGATATTGAACGGGAATTATATTATTATTTAATGGATTTATAAGAGCAAAACTATTAGGAGGATTACATGAACGGTAAAATATCATTGGCGGGGCTGGCTGGTATAACCTGTGCGTTACTACTTTCAACTGCGGCTTGCAGTGCCGGGAAAAATGCGGTGGAACCGGTGTATACCGGAACAAAGAGCGTAAGTGATTTTGCCGGTGTGCTGGAACAAAATCCAAATGGCGTTTTCGCAAACAACAATGGCGAACAAATACGGACACAGATAATTTCATTTCAGTTTGTTGAAGGAAATAAAGTCTATTTTGGCACCGGCAGCGAAAAACCGTTGTATCAGCAATTAATACGC
>BNVD01000382.1 GCA_025997835.1 Spirochaetia bacterium | reverse complement strand
TCCGGGGTAATGACGCAACAGTGGGCGGGGGCGAAGGACTGGCAGAGGATACAACTGTAGAAGGTGTCCACACTCTCGTCGGTCATGGAGGAAAGCCGGGAATCCCGTGCCTCGTACTTGGGCAGGGCCTCTTTTTCCAGAATCGCCTTGACCTTGGCCTCGTCGGTGATCAGGGTGATTTGGCATTTATCCACCACCACGCCGAATTCGTCGGAGATCATGGCGTACAGTACCTCGCCAAAGTCCTTGAGCCGCAGGCCCTTTTCAAAGGCTTCGTTGCTTACCCGGATGCGGAAGAGGTTCCGCTGGCCCGTATGCATAACTCCTTCTATGTAATTGAACCAATGGTGAATCTTCCGTTCCAGTACCGGCTCAAAATCGGCCCGCATTTTGGAGCCCGCCACTTCGATATAAGTCGCCAGGGCCAGGTTCCCCCCGGCATCAATGTCCTTGCCGATAACGGTGATCTTATGGTCCTCAATGGCGGAGGCGTCCTTCATGGTGACCAGTTCGCAGGTAAGGTTCTTGTCGGAACTGAATTCGGTGTGCATATCACCCCGGCGGATGATCTCGCCCTCAAAGGCTGCGGCAAAGGCCACGGGGATGTGTATCTCTTTTACCTTGATCTTGATGTTCCGCAGTTCCAGCGAGCGCTTTACCGTCTTGTCGTGATCGGTGACCGCTTCCAGCGCCCCCGGTACCTGCAGTGCGCCGATGTCCTGATCAACAATAACCGGGAAGCCCAGGGCAATGGCCCCGGCTCCGGCGGCTACAACCACTTCGTTCAGGGGACCAAAGGTGTTCACAAACGCGGGCACCCGCTCCTTGGTATAGGCCGTCAGCCCCGCCAAATCGCCACCCTGAACACCCCCGAATATGAGGGCCGCCCGGACCGCCACGGTAACCACATGGATCACCGCCGTTACATCGTACCCCAGGGGCACCACGCGGAATTCCAGTCCCATCTTGACGCCCTGCGCCGCCGCCTGATCAATCACCTTGCCGATAAGGAAGGTAAGTATCCCCTTGCTCTGATAATCCTTGACCACCTTGGCCACCGCCGCCGGGTCCGCCGCTTCTCCCAGGACCACCGCCACGCCGGGAATATCCCCGGT
>BNVD01000381.1 GCA_025997835.1 Spirochaetia bacterium | reverse complement strand
AACCGGGTTTTTGCATAGCCCGGCAATGAAAATATTCCGTTTTGATCGGTTTTTGTAACATTCTGTCCATCGGTAACCGCAATTCCCGGACACGGGGTATCGCCATTGGTAAATATACCATCAGCGTTATTATCCACATAAATACGGCCGGTATAAGCCGCAAAAATTGTTCCGGGGAAAAAGCACGCAAACCCCAAAAAGAATAACAAGTTTTTCATATCAATGGCCTCCATTTTAGTATACCGAAACTTCGTCCAGGAAGAACCACGCAGGAAAGCCAACGCCGTAATGCCACGGAGGGCAAATCCCGATTGTTTCTACTTTTACGTTGATATACCGCGCCTTTATCGTTTGATCCGGTTTGACGGGTATAGTTACAAACTTCACTTTTGTATCACGATCTTCCTGAATATCCCGGTGCCCCATCAATACAAAATTACGGTTATCTGCGGAAGTTTTACAGGTAACGCTTTTCGGCAATAAAATCCAGGAACCCAATTGATGCAGAAAGTCAAATTCGACCGTTTCTATTTCTTTTTCATCCCCAAGGTCTATTACAAATTCCGCGTCTTTGCCTTCCCAGCCAACCCAGCCTTCGTTGAAAGTCGCGCCGCCGTATAAACCATCGGTTAACGCGGTGTCGCCTATTTTGTCATACGGAGAAGACGGAGGGATAATGAATGTTACTTTGGCGTTGTATGCGAGGCTCTTTTTTTCTTTGGATAAATTACGCTGTTCATATAAATCGCAATATTCGTCAATCGTGTTATTGCGTTCGTTGAGGTAGATTACATTTTGTTCCTTAGCTGTGTTTCTAAAAGCGTCGAGTTTGGTTTTTAATTCGCTTGCATTGTCGATGGGCACCGTACGGGCAATCTCCAATTCGGCGTATTGTATGGGTAAACGGGCCTCTCTTACCTTGTCAAGATATACGGGTTTACCGGAAACGGCTTTTTCCGCTTTATCAAAAAGTTGTTTATAACTTTTCATCATGGCGGCGTTCAACATCCCGTCTTTATGCGTGATGGGAGTGTCGTAAATCCAAAGAGATTTTTTGCTTTTTATTAACGCTTCTTCGCGCAGCTTCAAATACCGATACAAATAGGGCGCGGCCGC
>BNVD01000380.1 GCA_025997835.1 Spirochaetia bacterium | reverse complement strand
TGTTCGTGCAGACTGCGCTCCGCTATTTCGGACAGAGATTTCCCGCCAAGCGTGATTTCGCCGTCGTAGGCGAAAGCGGGTGCGGCAAGAGTACGCTCGCAGGGGTGCTGGCCGGAAAACTATCCGGCTACGACGGCGAAATCACGCTTGGCGGGAAATCTCTGTCCGAAATAGCGGAGCGCAGTCTGCACGAACACATCACACTTGTCGGCGCGAACAGCCATATTTTCAAAGGAACGGTAAGGGAAAATCTATCATCCTCGAACAAGGCGGCGGGCGACCGGGAAATGTGGGACGCGCTAAGACGAGTGAAGTTGTCAGACTTTCTTGTCGGTGAAGCCGGGCTTGATACGCCGGTATCCGAAAATGCGGCAAATCTGTCCGGCGGACAGCGTCAGCGGCTGGCTCTCGCAAGAGCGCTGCTTCATGATTCGGCAGTCTATATCTTCGATGAAGCGACAAGCAACATCGACGCGGAGAGCGAAGGATTCATCATGGATGTGATTCGGGAGCTTGCCCTTGAAAAAAGCGTTTTGCTCATCTCGCACAGATTGGCAAACGTGAACGGCGCGGACTGTATCTATGTACTGAAGTCAGGAAAGCTCACCGAATTTGGGATGCATGAAGATTTGATGGCGGGCGGCGGAATTTATGCTGAACTCTATTTGAAACAGACAGAACTTGAAGATTTTGTGCCGACGGAAAAGAGGTGGGCTTATGCGTAGAAGCAACCCGGAAACAATCACAGGTCTGCTGAAAATGGTTGCACCGCTTGGCGGATATATGGCGCTCGCAGTATCGTTTGGCGTTATTGAAAGTATTGCGGCGATCCTTATCCCCGTCCTCGGCGCTGTCGCCTTTCTCGGCGCGGTTGGTATAGGAGGCGGGCAAAGTCTCCTGCCGCTGATCATTTCTGTCATCATTTGCGCGGCGGTCAGGGGAGGACTTCGGTACGGGGAACAATATTTCAATCACTTCATCGCTTTTAAGCTGCTCGCGCTGATTCGTGACCGCGTATTCGGCTCCCTGCGCCGCCTTGCGCCCGCGAAACTTGAAGGAAAGGACAAAGGCAATCTCATCTCCATGCTTACGGCTGATGTGGAACTGATCGAAGTTTTCT
>BNVD01000379.1 GCA_025997835.1 Spirochaetia bacterium | reverse complement strand
AACTTTACTTTCCAGACCGAGGCGGTTTTGTAATCGCAGATAACGCCGCCTTTCATGTCGTAGTTGTCGATACGCCCGGTAATGGTAATATCATCAACCTTGTGGGACATTTCAAGTTCGGCAAAATCATTCTCCCCTTCGCTTTCCAAAAGAGAGTGAACCGCCGTACCCCAAATCGCCCATACCCGATCCGATACATCATCTTCCAGTTCCTCCCAATGCCGGTCGGTAAGTATGATGTGCTTAATACCCTGAATAAGGGTAGTTGCGGATATACACTTTTCCGCATTGTGCCGTTCCGTGGATACTGCCTTTACCAACCCTTCCGGTAATGCCAGTTTATTGGTGATTTTCATTTATACCTCCGATCACATAAAATGAATTGCTGTTATTCTATTTGGAAAAATTGCGGAGGCCCCGGCGGGGCCTCCTTTTGAAATATGTAAAGACAGTTTGCAGACTGTCAGGAAGAGGGGAATAGGGACGGTGTTAGACTGCCAACTCTCGTATGGCGCTCAACCATCTTCAATTTTTCAAAGTCTACGGTTCTCAATAGTGCCTCCTCGTGCTACACTGATTCTGCCAATCGTTTTATCGGGATGGACCGGAAACTCCCAATCTACATCTTCATCGGAAAGGGTGGAATGAATATTACCGCCAATTACTAAACCGCAGTGCTTTTCGACATATTCTTTGGCCGCCTGCCTGTTTTTTGCATTGACAAAGAATGTGCCAGTAAAGGAGAAGCGGGTTACAACCCTATATTTTTTCATTGCTTTTTGTTCCTCCAATGGGACAGGTTGGGAGGACACCCAGCCGGGCGCCCTCCGTAAATTAGAAATTGGCGACAAGTCCGGCATCTTGCGTGTCTGCTTCGACTTCCGCCTTTTCCGCTTTCGCCCCAAACTCCGGCCTGAACTCGACATGCTCCGCAATGACAACTACCCTGGAATGGGCTTTGCCATCGGTACCTTCCCAGCGTTCCTGTTTCAGGCGGCCCACAACCCGTACCCCCCGGCCCTTATGACCGAGGTTGCAGCAGTTCTCCGCCAGCTTTGACCATGTTTCTACGTCAAAGTAGCTGACTTCCTTTTCCATGCCGGAATCCTGTTTGAAAAAACG
>BNVD01000378.1 GCA_025997835.1 Spirochaetia bacterium | reverse complement strand
GCGGCGTCTTTGGCTTTGGCGGCGTCCCGCAGCAGGATTGATGCGCAGCCTTCGGGACTGATTACCGAATAGATGGCGTTTTCCAGCATATAGATTTTGTCACCGATGCAGAGCCCCAGCGCCCCGCCGGAACCGCCCTCGCCGATGATAATGCACACTATCGGTGTTTTTATCTGGCTGAACTCCATGAGGTTGCGGGCTATGGCTTCGCCGATGCCCCGCTCCTCCGCGCCAAGGCCGGGGTAAGCGCCTGAGGTGTCCACAAAGGTGATGATGGGCCGGTGAAACTTTTCCGCTTCACGGGCAAGGCGCAGGGCCTTGCGGTACCCTTCGGGGTTTGCCATGCCGTGGTTGCGGCGCACATTTTCCTTGAGGGTCCGGCCCTTCTGGTTCGCCAGTATCGTTACCGGCCGTCCGGCAAGGAAGCCCAAACCGCCGACAATAGCCGGGTCATCACCATAATAGCGGTCGCCGTGGAGTTCGATAAAGTTGTCGAATATCTTGAGTATATAATCCAGCGCGTAGGGACGGTCGGGGTGACGGGCAAGTTCCACCTGTTTCCAGGTTATCTCGGTACGGGAGCCCGCCTGTATTTTCGCTTCAAGCTGGTTCAGTTCTTCCACGGCACTGACGCCGGAATCGGCAAGCAGCTTCCGTAGTTCCCGTACCTTGTTTTCAAGCTGTGATGTTTTCATGATTACTGTGCCTCCGTCGAGCCTGGCCGGTGCAGCTGGTGTAAATCAATCAGCGCAGCGATTATGCGCTTCTGATCCCGCCGGGGGGCGATGAGGTCCACAAAGCCCTTTTCCTGCTGGAACTCCGCCCGCTGGAAACCTTCCGGCAGGGTTTGCCTGATAGTACCCTCAATAACCCGTGGACCCTGACAGCTTTGTGGAATTTTCCGCCAATATGCGCTCCCTCAACCCCATCGACCTTTCGGGGTACGAAGAAAAACTGTCCGAGGCGGAAGTTAAGGCGCAGATGAAGGACGCGGTAATCACCGGCGCCTGCACCATCGAGGGCAAACCCCTCATCCTGGGACTTATGTCCTTCAACTTCATGGGGGGATCCATGGGTTCCGTGGTAGGCGAAAAGGTAAGCCGGGCGCTGCTCAAAGGGGCGGAAGAA
>BNVD01000377.1 GCA_025997835.1 Spirochaetia bacterium | reverse complement strand
GCTTCTTCAAGGGTGTATTCGGCCAGCTTAAGGGTCAGAATCTCCAGCGCCTTTTGCACATCAAGATCGGCCATATCCACGGTAAGAGACAGTTTCGGCAGCGGATCGTAGAGAATCGACGTATTGATAGCCCGCCCCAGAGCCTTGACGAGACTTTCAATATCTACATCATCCGCCCGCATGGTAAGTTTTTGCCGCTCCGTGTTCCATGACGTGTCGATTCTGGAAACCCGGATAACGCTTCCTTCCCGTTTATGGTAGAGTTTGTACCCCGACAGAAAAACATCCAGCGCATCCATCAACTCTGAATCGGTAAAATGAAAGGACGCCGTACCGCCGACGGTTTCATCGGGCAGTATCGATGTCCCCGAAACTTCGGCAAGTACCATCAGAATATCGATAATGTTCTGGTTTCTAAAGTCCATACTCCTGATTTGCTGGGCATGGACCGTGCCCGGTACGGCGCACACAGCCCATACAGACAGGATCAAAGCCGCCCATGCCCGTATGAACGGGCGATTTTTTAGTGTCATACAGGTTCCTCATTAGGTAGTGATATAACCGGCCCAGGGCCGGCGCATGAGATTGATCAGGGCCGGCCCAAAGGAGAAATTATGGAGACTACATGGATAACGACCGAACCGGCCCTGATCTTTCTCTGACACTATTATGGCAATGAGTTGCCGTTTTGCTTCAATCGGCGGCAAAAAAAAGTAAAAAATTTGCAAAAAAAACTGATATTCCGGGGGTGATGATTACCGCAGCGCACAAAAACGGGGCAAACGGTATGGGTGAGTTTTTCTTTTCAGGGTCATTTACCAGAAAGATTGCCGAAGTGATGATGCCCAGAAGCGCGGCGGCAAAAAAAGCGGCGAGCAGCCCGGGCAAGCCGCACACCAATCCCATCACTGCGGCGAACTTTACATCCCCGAACCCAAGGCCGCCCGTTCCCAGCCGGACGCAGAAAAACAGCAGGAAACCGAAAAGCGCGGCGGCCAGACGGAGAGGCAGTGCGCCGGGGTCCGTACAGAGCTGGGCAAGCAGGACCAGCACGAAGCAGCCGCCGTTCAGAATGTCGGGTATGCGCCGGGTACGGACATCGATGATCGAGATGGGAATGGCAAAGACGA
>BNVD01000376.1 GCA_025997835.1 Spirochaetia bacterium | reverse complement strand
CGAAATTATCGAGGCGTCAATTATCCGCAACGGGTTCTTAAACTGTTTTTTCGCTTTTCCCGCTATGCGCTGCGCCTTGCCCACCACCGCGTGAAAAACGTCTTCAAAAATATGGCTGTCCCGTTTTAACCACGCACGCTTTTGCGGCGGCTATCCAGTTAGAACTGGACCAATACCGGGACATACTTGAATTTCAGAGCGAATACCAGCTAAACGATGAACCCCTCCGCATAGATGTCATTATAAAAAAGGTCAAAGATATCGTAATAGAGAAAAACATCGCCCATATCTTCAAAACTCATAATTTGGTCGAATATAAATCCCCCGAAGACACCTTGTCGATCTATGATTTTTACAAAGTAATGGGCTATGCCTATAATTATATGTCCGACCCCAAGCGCAAAGCCCCTATAACCAGTATCACCATTACCCTTGTAGCCTCAAAACATCCGCGGGAACTGCTAAAATACCTACCGGAAGTCCACAAATATCAACTTATTGAAACCGCAAGCGGCATTTACCAAGTAAGCGGGGACATTATCCCAATCCAAATCATCGTCAGTCCCCAACTCACTGAAACCGATAATCTCTGGATAAAAGGGCTGACCCACGGCTTGAATATGCAGAGTACAGATAGTATATTTAAGGAGGCTCGACAGAAAGGCAACGAACCCCTAATCCGAGCCTATCTTTATGTGGTGTTGCAGGCCAACCCGCAAGCTGCCAAGGAGGTCGTAAAAATGAGCGATGGAGCATTGACCCTGGATGATGTTCTCGAAGAAATGGGCTGGCCCGCCAGATGGGAGAAGAAAGGCGAAGAAAAAGAAGCCCTTAAAATAGCGAAGAACCTCCTAAAGAAGGGTTGGTCCGTTGAGGATACGGCGGAAACCGCAGAATTGAATATAGAGACCGTAAAATCATTACAGGCATCTGTATAATTCTTCTCAAAGTAACCGGGCGCATCCAAATCGTTACCGATATATGTAACGATACTATCCAAATCTGATAATGCCGATCACTGCTGTCCGGTTTAAATGAGAAAACAATAAAATAGCTTGTATTTTGACCCTTAAAATGGTATAAAGGATTCACCACAAATCATTATGCCATAAGGAAATACAAGCTATGAACAAGCATACCACC
>BNVD01000375.1 GCA_025997835.1 Spirochaetia bacterium | reverse complement strand
GATAGCAAGATTACTCAACGAACGTCCGCGGCAGACACTTGACTTTAAAACACCCAAAGAGGTATTCTCTCAATTGCGCTAGGAATTTCCGAGTGCCTATTCTATTATTACACTATTTATACTTAATAGAATTAGTAACATTATTAATTCTATAATCAAAACACAAATAAAACTAAATATTTGGATCAGAAAAACATTCCACCAACTTTTCTTTATAACTGATTTACTATATTCACAAGCATCTTCTCCATCAATATCTTTATCGACAATTGCATAGACAAATAGCGAATATTGTATTTGTCTATAAATACCAGGTATGATTAATAATAAATAAAAAATGAAGGTCCTCCAACCTGAATACCATATACCAGCCCCCCATCTATCTAGATTTGTCCAAGTATATTTTAAACTTTCTTTTATACTATTTATTTTCTCATTTTTTAACATATGTGTAATCGTCAATGTAACACAACTCAATGTTAAATCATGAATCAATCTATAAATCGAATTCAATAGCCTTACATTCTCTTTGCTTAATTCACCAACAACAGTTTTAAAAAAATATCCAATACCAGAAGTAATTAAAAAAGCTATCGAACAAAATATCAATACTACGATAAAAATATTTTTTTTATATTTTAGGCAAGTATTAAATGACATCTTCCACATATAACTACCGCTCCTATTATATTATTTTCGGTTTTTATTGTTTTTGTCAATAGTTTTTTCAAAAAAATTTGAGGCATTCCAAATTTCGCATAACGTGAAAGGTTTGCGACGTTTTTGTGGCCCGAATAAGGGCTTGCGTAGCAAGACCAGGGCCACAAAAATGTGGGTGGAGTGAGCCGTGGGAAGGAGCGTAGCGACTGACCTAGGCGAACGGAACCCGGAGGGGCTTTAGCCCCGAACCGTAAACCGCATGTTATACGCTGTTTTGCCGTACCCCATTATTCTTTATGAATGTTATTTTGTGTAACACACTGCCGATATATGCGGCGGACAATGCCGCCGGGCGGCGCCTCTAGGAGCCTGTCGCACTTTCCCAGGGGATCGTCACACACCGACAAAATATGGTAAAAAGGGGGTATGGGAATACGATTTGTGGAGATAGATCGGGAGACGCCGATGCTGATACCGGTAGATTTACG
>BNVD01000374.1 GCA_025997835.1 Spirochaetia bacterium | reverse complement strand
TCCAGTTGAATTTGAAGTCCCCAAGAAAGCCGGGGATATATCGAACCGGAGGTTCGTGGACCTGCGGTTCGTTAACCTGCGGTTCGTTAGGAAGTTCGCTGTCAAGGGCGATAAATTCATTCCAGCCTGAAAAAGAGGCGGAATAGGCGGCGTGGATGTGATCGCAGAGTTTCCGTAAATCCCATTCGTATTCCCGCCGCCGGGAACTGGTCTGCCAGGTACTGATCACGGCGGGGCCGTTGGGCAGAGGCAGTATGTACATGATCATCACCGTGTCGTCAAATCCGGCGAGCCAGGTGGCGGCAATCCATGAGCGTCCCAGAGCATCCTGATATTCGTTGACTTCCATGGGGTCCCCGTAGGAGAGGATCCGGTATGTATCGTTTCGCGCAAGGGTACGGTCCCGGCGTATGTTTTGCAGGATCGTATCCATAATATATTTGGGATCCGTATCGATCGGTTTCAGGGGTGTCGACAGGGGGCGGGTGATCTTGTAAATGTTGAAGCTGCTCACGGTGGCCAGGCCGATCCGTCCGTCGTCGGGCAGGGTGTAGTTTTTTACTTCCAGGTCCGAAAGGTTCCAGTTGTTGTCGTTTTTATCGACAAATTCCAGTTCGGGAAAGGCTGATGATACGGCGGCGTTGAGCAGGTACAGATTGTTGGGACCGGTAAGGTATTCGGGGGCGGCGCTGAACAGGGACTCCATAGCCCGCACATAATCCCTGTTGGAGGCGCGGACGAGCCTGCTCTGCGCCGCTTTGTAATGAGCCGGTAAGGGAACGGTGGTCTCGAAAACGCGGCTTGAGGTGTTCGCCAGTACGAGGTGGCCGGAACCGGTTCGGAGCCGGTACTGCAGTTTGTTCCGGCTGGTTTCCAGAATGGCCTCTGCCGGTACGGAATAGAGGATATTGTCCCGGAGGCTGGTTGCCAGGGCGACCACCTTGCCGCTCTGGGTAACGAGCGGTCCGCCGGAATTGCCGGGGTTCCCGTCGGCGGAGGATTTGACCAGGTTCCAGCGGCCCGATTCATTTTCCGGCACCGTACCGAGAATCAGGCCGTTCCGCATCACGATACCTTCCCCCAGCGCGTTGCCAATACTGAATACACTCTCGCCGACTTCAAAAGACGGCTCAAATTCAAAATAGTCGGCA
>BNVD01000373.1 GCA_025997835.1 Spirochaetia bacterium | reverse complement strand
CCGTACAATCCCCTCCAGTTCCACACCTTTCCGGGGAAACAGGCCGAACAGCCGCCCAATTTGTACATCCTGCCGGTACATTACCTGAATATCGGCGTTCTCCCCCCACTTGGAGCGAATCTTCTGATACACCTCCGGTTCGGTAAAGGCCTTCTCCTTAAACTGTTCCATCTTCTGTACTCCTTTTTGCCATTACCCGTCCAACCTTATTTCGCCCACCGACTGGGGGGTAACGCCGGGAACGATTTCCGGCACCGATAGTACCACCAGGTCGGGCATTTCCCGTTCGCAGGACGATTTTACCAGATACCGGGCCTGCTCTGAACAGAGGATGATGGGCACCAGCCCCTGTTCGCGGAGGGCCGCCGCAGACCGGGAAAGCGCCTTGATCCAGGCCCGCTGCAGGGGCGGGTCCAGGGCGGACATTACCCCGGAAGAAGTCTCCACCCGGCTTTCCACGATCTTCTGTTCCAGAGACTGCTCCAACGTCATGAACCGGATCACCTTGTCTTCGTCGGCGTACTGCAAACATATCTGCCGGGCCAGAGCCTGCCGGGCCTTTTCGGTGAGGAAGCCCGTGTCCTTGGTAACCGGGGCATAATCCGCCAGTGCCTCCAGAATGGCCACCATGTTGCGGATGGATACCTGCTCCCGCAACAGCGCCTGCAATACCTTCTGTATATCCCCAAGGCCCAAATGTTTCTGGGCCTCCTCCACCACCGCGGGGTAATCCTTCTTGAGGGTTTCCAGAATGCCTTGCGTGTCCTGACGGCCCAGAATCTCCGAAGCGTAGCTCTTGATGATCTCCGTCAGGTGGGTGGCGATGATCGACGGGGGGTCCACCACGGTATACCCCGCCCGTTCCGCCTCGTCCCGCTTGTCCTCGCTTATCCACACCGCAGGAAGCCCAAAGGTGGGGTCCTGGGTCCGTTCCCCCGGTAACTCTTCCGTAACCCCGCCGGGGTTGATGCAGAGGTAGCAATTCATGCGTATCTTGCCCCGGCCCACATCGACACCCTTCATCTTAAAGCAGTACTCCGAAGGCTCAAGCCGCATATTGTCGATGATCCGTATCTTGGGGATCACCAGACCCAGGTCCAGGGCGGATTCCCGGCGTATCTGGTGGACCCGCTGCAGCAGTTCCGCCCCCTTGTCCTT
>BNVD01000372.1 GCA_025997835.1 Spirochaetia bacterium | reverse complement strand
GTTCAAGCCCTATACCGAATACAACAGCGCCTACATGAAACTGGCCGAACAGGGCGCAACCGATTATGTGGAAACGTATTTCCCCGAAAAGCACGACGCGGTAATGGTCACCACCGTTGTGGCGCTGTTCGGGCGATGCGGAATATTTGGTGAGGTATTTTCCGTCGATAAGCTCCACTGTTTTTGACAGGAACCGTGACACGCCGCTGACAACCTTATACACCTGCGGCAAAATAGTTTCATCCTGAGTGAATTCATAATAATCCATAAACATTTTTGAGGTGAGGGCACTGGTCCCCGGACCGGAATGTCCCGTGGTGGGCGGCCCCCCAATGGTATGCATATACCCGCCCGTGCCCACGCCCCAGCCGTCGCCATTTACCGCGTCGTGCTTTTCGGGGAAATACGTTTCCACATAATCGGTTGCGCCCTGTTCGGCCAGTTTCATGTAGGCGCTGTTGTATTCGGTATAGGGCTTGAACATCTCCGCAAGGTTGGTGTTAAACACCATCCAGTAATTCATCTGCACATTGATGTTGTGCCAGTATCCTGACGTCCAGGGGGCGCTTTCGTAGCGGTTCCATGTCCCCTGCAAATTGGCGGGGTAGGCCCCTTCTCTGGATGAGGAGATCATCAAATACCTGCCGTACTGGAAAAACAGCTCTTCCAGATAGCGGCTAATGGAGCCGTTTTTCGCGTTTGCCATCAGAACATCCGTGGGGGTGTTTTTGGGAAAGGCGCCGCCCAGATCCAGCGTTACGCGGTCAAAGTATTTTTTGTAATCGGCGATGTGGGCCGCCTTGAGCGCGTCGTACGGTTTTGCGGCGGCGGCGGCAAGCGTTTGTGTTACCCTGAGGTGGGGATCGGGATGGCCGGCTAATTTTTTGGTTCTGTCCGGCTCGGAAAAGGTGTTAGGGTCAAAGCTGCCGTTTTCGTCTTTATAATTGGTTCCAAGCGCCATCAAAATAGTAATGCTGTCTGCGTCAGTCACCCGGATTACACCACCGAATCCTTCATCGCTTCCCTCGCGTTCGGCATTTTTCGCCGCGCCGTCATTGGACGCGGCAAGGCTTCCTCCCTCCTGCATCACCTTGATCTGCCCTTCAAATATCATGCCGTAGTAGTGCATTCTGCCCCGCAGGGTGATGGTGTCGCCCTCGGCGC
>BNVD01000371.1 GCA_025997835.1 Spirochaetia bacterium | reverse complement strand
TGAAAGCTATACGACGTTTTTGCGGTTGCGATAAAGGAAACCGCAGGTTTCCAGCAACCGCAAAAATGTGCCGGAGAAAAAACGCACAAAGGGCGAAGCCCGACTGCGTTTTTTCGTAGGCCAAGCCGCTACTGCGGCGCAGCGTATAGCGTATGTTATGTGCAGTTGGGCTTTTCTTTAGATATATTTTCCTTTATATTTTTAATATTATTATGTATCAATTCTGATAAATTATAATAACTTACCCAGTTTGTTTCTTTATTTTCATCTGCTAATTTAGTAAATGCGTCTATAATTTTCTTTAAAAAAACATCTTTGTATATTATTTTCTTAAATTCATATTCATTGAATGGAAATCCGTCGCTCACTATTTTTAATTCATAGAGTTCTTTTAACAAAACATATGCTTTAGTCAAAATTATCGTTTTATAATGCCCTTCTTCGTCAATATTCAATATTATTGATTCTTCGTTATCGCTTATTTTAGATATGAATTTTAGTAAATCCGGGATAGGGTCAAACACGGCACTTAAATGTATTTCTATATTCAAATTCACAAATTCAAAACATAAATTCATACATCCATGAGTCTTCATTTTGAAATAAATATTATATCGATTTTGTAAATCCCCTTCCAATAATTTATCCAATCCATATTTTAAATATATTTCTCTATAACGTTTTACACTTTCAATTCTTATTGATAATATTTTTTCAATTTCATCTGTTGGGCAATCTTGATCAAGCAATAATAATGCCTTTATCATTTTTGAAAAATAGCCCCCCGGGCATTCTTTGCAATAATATTCCAAATATCGCTTATCGGCATCTGTTAATTTAAACCCTGTTTCTTCCATATACATCCCTAAATTTAATTTTATTTGATTATTATAATTTTGTCAACCACGTTAAAAGCCCAATTGCACATAACGTGAAAGGTTTGCGACGTTTTTGTGGCCCGAATAAGGGCTTGCGTAGCAAGACCAGGGCCACAAAAATGTGGGTGGAGTGAGGCGTGGGAGCCTTTAGGCGACCTAGGAGCCTGTCGCGCTTTTCAATCGGGTTATGTACCTTTCCGCGTAACGGGGAAGTTTGTTGCCGAAGTACCGGGGGAAAAGGCCTATAATCCCTTTTTCCCCGGGTAATTGCAGCCTCCCGTACCGGTT
>BNVD01000370.1 GCA_025997835.1 Spirochaetia bacterium | reverse complement strand
ATCTTGAAATGGTCAGTTTTCTTGCCGACGATGGGGAAGTCCGGGTTACGGATATTGCCTCCCGGCTGGGAGTGTCCAAGCCTTCGGTACTGACGGCCCTCCGGGTGCTGAAAGGACAAGGTCTTTTGGAACATGAACGCTACCGGAGTGTTACCCTTACGGCCAGGGGCGCCGTTCAGGCGGCGGAAATCCGGGGGCGGCATAAGTTCCTCACCGCCTTTCTTCAGGATGTGGTAGAGGTAAGCCCCGAAACAGCGGAGAAAGATGCCTGCAAAATGGAACACGTTCTTTCCGAAGAAACCCTGAACAAGATGAAGCTCCTGGCCCGGTCCCGGAAGAAAACAAACTAAGCCGCTTTCCCCGCCATGCCGTTATTGAACCAGGCCTTTGAAGATTATTACCGGGCCGCCTACGGAAGCCGCTGGGAGCCGCTGCGAAAAAGTCTGCTTGCGGGTGCTCCCCCATCGGCCTATACCCATAACCTTACCGAAGCCTATTTACTGGATCGGGCCTCAATTTTAGCGGCAGAATCACTGCGCCTTCCCGCTGCGGGGGAAGTCCTGGACGCCTGCGCCGCGCCGGGGGGCAAGTCTCTGGTTATCGCCAGCCGGCTTGCTCCGGACGCGCGGCTTCTTGCCAACGAGCTTTCCACCGAGCGCCGCCGCCGGCTGGTAACAGTTTTGGATAAACATCTTGACGGGGGCCGCCGCGCCCAGGTCACGGTATCGGGCTTTGACGCTGCGGCGCTGGCGGGCAGAAAAGGGGAACACGGCCGTTTCACCGCCCTGCTGCTGGACGCCCCCTGCTCCAGTGAAGCCCATGTGATCCAAAGTGCTGCAGCCCTTGCCCAATGGACGCCCGCCCGTCCCCGGTTTCTTGCCGGACGGCAGTGGGCGCTCCTTTCGGCAGCGTTTCTGCTGCTCAGACCCGGCGGTTCCCTGGTCTACGCCACCTGCGCCCTTGCTCCCGACGAAAACGACGGTGTGGTTTCCCGGCTGGTCAAAAAATACGGAGAAGCGGCGGTAATCGACAGGCCGGACTTCCCGGAGGGAGAAAAAACGGCGTACGGCAGGATCATACTCCCCGATGTGTGCGGGGGGATTGGCCCCATGTATGTGGCGCGGTTTATTAAGGCTAACACCTAAACGCCGGCGGCCGGTAGTAATC
>BNVD01000369.1 GCA_025997835.1 Spirochaetia bacterium | reverse complement strand
GTTTTTTTCATTTTCAGGATATTTTATTACCATTTTGATTCCGCCTATTTATTTTAACATATATTCAAAAAAAATGTCAAGCCAAATGGCGCATAACGTGAAAGCTATACGACGTTTTTGCGGTTGCGATAAAGGAAACCGTAGGTTTCCAGCAACTGCAAAAATGTGCCGGAGAAAAAACGCACTAAGGCCGTAGGCCGACTGCGTTTTTTCGTAGGCCAAGCCGCTACTGCGGCGCAGCGTATAGCGTATGTTAGGCGCAGTTAAATCCTTTTTATTTTTTTATCTACCATGTTTCTAAATAATTCTAATTTATTATTTAATGCATACTTAGGTATTACTGAATATAGTCTATTACCATAAATTAATATAAATATATTTTCTCCTTCATAATATTTTGTATATAATTCCCATTTAATATTTGATTTTATACCTTTCGTTTCATATTCCAATCCATTGTCTCTGAATTTTATTTTTTGTATATCCTTTAATTTATTATTATTTTTAAATTGAATTGAAATAACGATTTTTCCAAAATCAATAAATCCCATAAAATCAGCTATCCCAATAACCATTAATAATATTGCTATCATTATATTACTTATACTAAAACCATAAATCAATGACATTGATAAAATTATTACTCCAAAAACGATTAAAAGAATAGAAACAACTTTATCTATTATTTTTAGATGCGTTTTGGATTCATATAAGGAATATGCTTCTAAATGTTCATTTAATTTGGGTAAATATTCTATGTATATATCTTCCATTTCATTCCTCCATTAATTTTATAATGTATTTATATTATTTTGTCAATATCGTTAGGATTTAATTGCGCCTAACGTGAAAGCTATACGACGTTTTTGCGGTTGCGATAAAGGAAACCGAAGGTTTCCAGCAACTGCAAAAATGTGCCGGAGAAAAAACGCACTAAGGCCGTAGGCCGACTGCGTTTTTTCTCCGGCCAAGCCGCTACTGCGGCGCAGCGTATAGCGTATGTTATGTGCAGTTTTTTTTGCTTTATATAAATATATTTTTTATTTTATTTTTATATTCTTCCCTTTTTTCTTCAAATATCCTTTTTCGATGACCATTTGCCCCTGAAGGATGTGGAAAATCAAATAAACAAATATCGTTTATATTATAATCTTTTGAAATATATTCCAATATTTTTG
>BNVD01000368.1 GCA_025997835.1 Spirochaetia bacterium | reverse complement strand
CTGTCTTCTTGACCGTTTCTCCCCACCCGTTAAGATACCACGTCCCGGCATATATGCCGCCCTCCGTCACTTTCACTGTCCGGGCCGCATCGTTGTATTCCCAATCGGTAAAATACCGTGCCCCGTCCTGAGTGTTGGACGGTATGGTTTCGCTATGAATAGCCCGTCCTGCGGCATCGTAGCTGTATATCTTATTCCCCTGTTGGTTTGTTTCTCGCACCAAAAGACCGCGCCCATCGTAAGAATATTGCGTCTTGGTGCCGTTCCGGTCGGTTTTTTCTGAAATTGTGCCGTCCGCGTTATATTTCACCTGCACGGTGGTATCATTCTCGCGCCCGGCCCCGATAAGCCGCCCTGCGGTGTCGTATTCATACACGAAGTTGCCGCCCGATGCGCCTTGTTCTTTTTTCACCCGTCCCGCACCGCTTAATACACGCATTGAAGTTTCTCCCAGCGCGTTGGTTACGCCGGTAACACGTCCCCACTGGTCGTACTGGTACAGCGTTGCCGTGCCGTCAGGATCAATCACACTGCGCAGTTGTGCCGCGCCCTGCCATTCGTAGCCATATTCTTCAGTAAAGGCCGCACTGGTGCCATCCATACCGCGGGTAACGTTTTTAATTCTGCCCCCTTCATCATACGTGTAATTCCAAAACCATGCGCCCTGCCGTTTTTGCTCCATAAGACCGTCTTTACGGTAGGTGTAGGATGTGAGTCTTCCTGCGTTGTCCGTTATGCTTGTAGCCAAATGCCGCTTGTCATACCCTATGTTAAGCTCGCGGATTTCACCGGTTACGGCATCTATTTCTTTGATGTTTGCCAAGTCTTTACGGTTGTTGAAGGTATACGTGCGCTCCAGTCTCAAGGGGGTTTTTTCTATCACCGCCTTTGCGCTGTAGGTATATACCCACTTTCTGCCTGCTCCATCTATATATTCCGTTGCGCGTCCGAATGCATCATTCGTCCAATGTTCCGTTATGGTCTGTCCGTTTACGGTTACTGCACGGCTTGCAATGTAACCCCTCACATCATACGTGTAATACGCTGTTTCCCGGCCTCCTGTCTTGCTTTGGGTAAGTTGCCCAAGCGTTCCATAGTTTCCGGCAAAAATAACCTCTCCCGCGCGCGTAATACGTGTACAGTTTCCCGCGCTGTAGTAATACCGTATCTGCACACCA
>BNVD01000367.1 GCA_025997835.1 Spirochaetia bacterium | reverse complement strand
CCGCCGGTCATATGGATGTTGCCGGACTCAAGCTCCACATTGGCAATCCCCGCGCTACCCATGGCGTTTACGTTTTCTTTGTGGGTTTCAAACTGTTCAAAGGAAAAATTCTGCAGATCCATAGCCTGACGGGATTCGTACCGTTCCGCCGATTCCGCCGTAAACCGGACTACCGGGTACCCGTCCCGGACCCGGACATATTCCACATTATTCATTACGATATCCGGCTGACCGTCATCTGCCGCGGCGGTTTCCCCATAATCAAAGGAACAACCCCACAGGGGAAGCGTCATAATGAGAAGAATACAAAAACGACGGATAATCGATATAATGACTTCCTACCTCTGGGCCTGTTTCCGGTCCCGCACTGCGGCGATAAAGTCCCTGAACAGGGGGTTTGCCGCCGTGGGCTTGGACTTAAATTCAGGATGGAACTGCACCCCCAGGCCCCAGGGATGGTCCGGCCACTCAACACACTCTACCAGGCTGCCGTCGGGGGTAAAAGCCGTCAGGCGCAGCCCCGATTCGGTCATATCCTTGCGGTACTGGTTGGAAAACTCATAGCGGTGGCGGTGGCGCTCCAGGATGGTCTTCTCCTTGTAGGCCGCAAAAATATGGGTATTCGGTTCGGCCACGGATTCACTCTTGCCCAGCCGCATGGTACCCCCATAGTTCTGCACATCCACCTGTTCCGCCAAAAGGCTGATCACCGGGTGTTTGGTATCCTGAAACTCCGAGGAATCCGCGTCCTCCCAGCCCAGCACGTTCCGTCCCCAGTCAATCACCATGATCTGCATTCCCAAACATATCCCGAAGTAGGGGACCTTGCTCTTCCGGGCCCAGTCCGCCGCCTTTACCATGCCGTTAATCCCCCGCTCGCCAAAGCCGCCGGGAATCAGAATACCGTCTACCCCGCCATCGGGCGCCTCAGGCCCCAGCACCGTCTCCGCCTTATCAACCGCTTCCAGCCGGGCGGAATCGATTTTGACCAGCTCTACCTCAACTCCGTTCGCAAGCCCCGCATGGAACAGGGCCTCGTACACCGACTTATAGGCATCGTGAAGGTCCATGTACTTACCCACAATGCCGATACGCACCGTACCCTTCCGGGCGGCGAACTTTTCCATCATGGCGTACCAGGGCTTCAGGTTGGCGTGGCGGCTTTCGACCCCCAGCTT
>BNVD01000366.1 GCA_025997835.1 Spirochaetia bacterium | reverse complement strand
GGGACGGTGGCAGCCGCCTCGCCGGGACTCGGTATGTTCACCATCACCTTTAGCCAAATCGCCGATGCCGCGCCTTCAATTACCGTGCCAACCTTGTACCGGGCAAGCCGCGGCGCCCCAACATCGGCAACACTTACCGTGTCAGACCCGGAACAGTATACCAGTATCGCCTGGCGGATAGATAACGCGGCAATGACAGCCGGGACCGGCGCATCGTTCACCCTGAGCGCGGCCAATCCCGCCTATAACCTTAAGGCCTGGCATTTTCTAACCCTGGAAGTGGTTAAGGACGGCGTGCCCTATAACAAGACCGTCCCGTTCACGGTTGAGTACTAAGGAAAGGAGCAGACGCGGATGAAAACGGCACTATGGGGAATGATGATTGCGGGGCTACTGATTCTGGCGGGTTGCCAGAACCCCCTTGAGCCGCCGCGGGCGTTGGCCGTCAATGGCGAGGGCTTTTTTTCCCTGCAAATCAGCGGACTGAATGTGGGCAGGACCATACTGCCCGCCACTACGCAAACCAATTTTGCCGCGTACACCCTGGTGTTTACCGCAAGCGGCAAAACGGACGTTACGGAGGACCGGACCAAAGGGAACCTCTCCAGCACGGTTAGCTTGCCGGTAGCGGTATGGAAGCTGGACGTAACGGCGTATATGGACGCCGCCAAAACCAGGCCTGCGGCACGGGGAATTCTGGAGAACATAGCGATAAGTTCCTACGGCACAACCGGCGGCAGCATTGAACTCAAGGCGATTATCGAAACCGGAGCAACGGGGGCATATACCTGGAACATCAGTTACCCGGCGGGAGTGAGCAGCGCCGGCATGACCATAACGCCTCTTGACGCGGCAACGGGCACGGCGGAGCAGACCCTGTACTTTGCGGGCGGTACTCCGGCGGCAAATAAAAACAACGCCGCTTCTCCCCTGGCCCTTAACACGGGCTACTATCGGGTAACATTCGCCCTAAGCAACGGGGTGAACGAGGCGGGCAGAACCGAGTACCTGCACATCTACCGGAACATGACCAGCTCGTTTGCGTACACATTTACCGATGCCCACTTTACGGCGCTTTCTTCGGTGATTTCGGTGGTAACCAGCAGCGCGGACAGCGGTCCGGGGACCCTGCGCGAGGCCATTGACAGCGCCCCGGCGGGCGGCGGGATTGTTATAGAAAGCGG
>BNVD01000365.1 GCA_025997835.1 Spirochaetia bacterium | reverse complement strand
AAAAAAAAAGGACGGGAACAGGGAGGGCAAAGACGCAGGAGCGATGAAAGCAGCAGAATGGCTGTTGAATTGAGCAGGGAAGGGGCAAAAGGAAGGGGAACAACGCCAAGGGGTATTAACCATGGATGATGTACTGGCCGAAATCCTGAAATAGTTCGATTTGGAGGTTACATAATGAGAACGTTACAGGGCGCGTTTACCGCGCTGATCACCCCCATGAAGGAAAACGGGGATGTGGACTACGAAGGATTCAGGCGGCTCATCAAGTTCCAGTTGGAGGAGGGCATCAACGGCCTGGTCCCCCTGGGCACCACCGGGGAAACCCCCACCCTGGATGAGGACGAAGAAGAAAAACTCATCAAAATCGTGGTGGATGAAGTGAAGGGCCGCGTCCCGGTTATCATCGGCACGGGCTCCAATGATACCAAACACATGGTGTTGTATACCAAACGCGCCCGCGACCTGGGGGCCGATGCCGCCCTGGTGGTAACCCCCTACTACAACAAGCCCAACGACGAGGGGCTTATCCGCCACTTTGAAGCCGCTGCCGCCGTGGGCATCCCGGTGATCATCTACAACATCGCCTCCCGCACGGGCCGCAACATCTCCGCGCCGTTGATCGAGCGGCTGTCCCGCATACCCGGCATTATCGGGGTAAAGGAAGCCAGCGGGGACGTAAACCAGATGGGGGACATCATACGGACCGTAAAGCTCCCCGCACAGGCCGCGGGCCGGGACTTTACGGTGTTTTCCGGGGACGACGGCCTGACCCTGCCCCTCATCGGGCTCGGCGGCGACGGGATTATTTCGGTGATTTCCAACCTGGTCCCCGCAAAGGTTGCCGCCCTGGCCAAAGCGTGCCTAACCGGTGATTTTGAAGCGGGAGGTAATCGCCCGCACCGGGGCAAGCCGCTCATTTGCCGTCAAGGTCTGCACAATCCGGGTCCCCGGCGCGGAGGGATTGTAGGAATTTTTCACCAGTACCGGCGTATTGGTCTTTTTGCAGGGCTGCATTGCCCTGGGGTGGAGTACCTGCGCCCCGAAGTAGGCCAGTTCCGCCGCCTCCTCGTAGGTGACCGATTCCACGGGCCGCGCGTCGGGCACCAATCGCGGGTCCGCCGTGAGTATGCCGTCCACATCCTTCCAGACCTGGGCCTCCTCCGCACCCATTGCCGCCGCGATAATC
>BNVD01000364.1 GCA_025997835.1 Spirochaetia bacterium | reverse complement strand
GGGAGCTACTGACCATAGACCGGACGGTCCCTTCGATGCGGGCAATGAGTTGGCGGGAGACGGCGGACTTCCCCGGTATGGGAGGCAGGGCCGTATCCGGCGGTGCGTGCTGTGTATCGGGACCCGTTTCTGCCGCTCGCGAATAGCCGTATAGTCCCCGGTCTTCAATGATGAACCGGGCGCCTTCGGGAACGAGGTAACGCCAGTGCCCGCCGTTTTGGATACGGGCGCGAATATCAGCGGAGGAGAGGTCCATGATGGCGTTATCAAGCTGTTTGCAGGGATAGGGGAACGTTACCGGCACGGAGGAGAGGCGGCGGGCGATGATGATGTCCGCCTGTTCTGCAATGTCGCCGGCCTGCCGCCAGAGGGAGAAACTGGCCGCGAGGTCATCCCCTATGATGAGCCCCAATTTGCCATCGGGCCGGTACCGGGCGGTGATGTCCGCTATGGTATCGATGGTATAAGACACCCCTTCCCGTTTGATTTCGCAGTCGTCGATGACCAGCCGGGGGGCGGCAGTGATGGCGGCGGCCAGCATATCCAGCCGGTCTTCGGCGGAAGTATCCCTGACACCGGGTTTGAAGGGAGAGGTAAAGGCGGGTATCAGGATTATCCGGTCATAGCCCAGGGTAGAAAGCACCGTTTCCGCCAGATACAGATGGCCCAGATGAACGGGGTTAAAACTTCCCCCAAGGATTGCAAGCTTCACGGTCTGTAACCCTCCTCCTCAATCATCCCCTAAGTGGTGTCTGGACACCTACGGTGTCTCCTCCATGCCCCGTACCAATGCGCCTATGGCCTCAGCCAATTCGCCTATGCCGTCCCCGGAAAAAACCGAGATACCCAGCACCGGTTCGGGGGCGTATTTTTCCCGGAGCGCCGCAAGGTGTTCGGCAGCCCCCTCCAGGTCGGTCTTGGAGCCCACGAGGAGCCGCTTCTTTTTGATCAGCTCCGGAGAAAAGGCGGCAAGCTCATTATATAGTATATCAAAGGCATCGGTACATGAGTTTTCCCCCAAATCGGCCAAAAAAACAAGCCCCGCAGTACGGGATATGTGCTTGAGAAACCGGATTCCCAGCCCCACCCCTTCGGAGGCTCCTTCGATAAGCCCCGGAATATCGGCGATGATGATGTCCCGCTCCCCTGCTTCGCTCCGCCGGGACGCGCCCAGTGTGAGTACCCCCA
>BNVD01000363.1 GCA_025997835.1 Spirochaetia bacterium | reverse complement strand
TCGTCAATAATGTTCAACTCAATGGCTTAATTAGAGGTACGGTTAATGACGCAACGATCAGCGGTTTAATAAAGCAAGCGGTCAATAACTCTTTAATAAGCGGAATGGCAAGAGAAAAAGTTTATAATGTACCTGTCAGCGGCTGGGCGAGTAAAACAATTAATACCATAATTGGCGATTCGATTAGCCAAACACTCAATAATATTCAAATTAGTGGTATAATAAGAGGATATGTTGATAATGTCAATGTACTGGGCAAAGTAAGCGGTATAGTAGAGACAGCTTCTATCAGCGATACATTATATGGAACTTCTGATTATACTGTGTTCAGTGATACTATAAATGGAACTGTATATGGACAAATAAAGATTAAACCTTCTGATATAATTGATGATGGTTTTATCAGCGGGAGTATAATCGATGACTTTAAAACGAGATTATTTGAAACAGTTAGTGGCTCTATTGAAACAAATGAAGAAAATTTTTTTGGAGCTACCTCTGGAGAAATCAGAGCTTTGCTTTCTGGAGCTCTTGAAGATATAGTTGATTACAATTCACTTTATAATATTATTGTCCCAACTTATTTATCTAATCATGCGATTTATGATTTAACAGATAAAATACTATTTGACATGATAATAGCTAACGGGAACTATATCGAAGGTGATTCAAAAATAGAAGGGGAGATAGAAATAAAAGATCTGACTGGTTCATTAGCTGGTACAGGTTCTATTACTGATGGAACTATTAGTGAAAATGTAACAACTGGCAATTTAAAAGGTAATGTTAAAATAGATGGAAAAATCAATACAAAAGGAGGAAGCATTGATTCATTTAGAAATACGATTTCCGATAAAATTAAAGATACGATTATTGACATTCTATCAAGCATTAATATTCAAAAACCAGTTTATGGTGTTGTTGATAGTTATGAAATATCTGGTATAATTAGTGGTGAGGTTTCAGGTTTTTTAACAGGAACGGTCAGTAATCAAATTACTGAAATTGTGCCCGGTTATGCAAGCGGTTATGCTACTGGTTCAATCCAGGGTTATGTAGAAAACAATGTCATTTGTAACATTAGTAGTACTATTACCAGGAAAGTAACTGATACAGTTAGCGGAATAGGTTATGGTATAGCTTCTATTCTTGCTTATGCTCCCGGCATTGGCGATACCGTTGTTAAGAA
>BNVD01000362.1 GCA_025997835.1 Spirochaetia bacterium | reverse complement strand
GAGACCAATTCCTGCGGATTCCCGTCCGGTTCAGCTGTAAACAGTAAAGGATATACCAGGGACATCTGATAATCCGGGGTAAGGATTTCCAGTTCAGCCGTGCCGGGTTCCTCCGGGAATGAGGCAAACTCAATCTCGCCGGCTGTGGCATCTGCGGATAGCGGCATGGCAGACGGAAAGGCCGGCGCCGTTTGTACCGGACGGTCATCTTCCGCGTCTTCGTGTTCTTCCACGGTATCAAGTTCTTCCAGGTCCTCGTAGTTTGCGTCATCCTGGACGGCGGGGCGCTTAGCCTGATTGACGGAAGACTGAAGGATCTGGTATACGATTTCCCGCACCTTTTCTTCGTTCAGTTCCGGGACCGCGGAAAATCCCGCACGGCCCCTGATAATCGCCGCCAGTTCTGCCCAAGCGGTATCAATATGGGAATCAATGATTTTTTCCAGATTACGGTGTATAGGTCCAATATGGCGCTTGAGTTCCAGCCGCACATCTTCCCTGCGCTGTTCCAGGTCCCGGCTCCACCGGGGCCAGTTTGCGGTACTCTGCTCAAGGAACAGGCGGTGTTCGTATTCTTCGACAAGGCGCACCCTGATTTTTTTGAGCCGGGTTTTGACAATGGTCAGGGGATCCTGATGCAGATTGAAGAGCAGAAAAACGGTTAAATACACCGTGACGAAGAACGCCGCCAGCAGAATAAACTTCATGTCGCCGGTTAAAAAAAACAGATTATTGTTTATCAAACGGCCGGTAAAAACACCCTGGCCGGTTTGGGATGACAGCAAGATCAGGGTAGTATCACTGTCGTCCAGTTCCAGGGGGGTAAAGCCGACCCGGCCGACACCGCCCGGTGTGTTTCGCACCGTAATACTGCGGGATGCATCGGCGGTTTCCAACACCAACGCGACGATGGGAATCAGTGTTTCCCGGGTTGCCGCAGGGATCCCCGCCACAACACCCAGGGGATGGGTAATTACCCAGAGATCTTCCGGCAGGGCTGCGCGGCCCTCGCTGACCAGATGTTCCACCGCCGCCTCAGCCGACAGAGTAAACAGGGCGGTTCCCCGGTACACCTCAAAGGAATCGTAAAAGGGATGGGCAAAGATGATTTGCGCCGCTGATTCATCCAGAATGATCCGGGGCTGCTCCCCATTGCGGACCATCAGCCGTTCGTAGGGGGGATTACCTGTCCC
>BNVD01000361.1 GCA_025997835.1 Spirochaetia bacterium | reverse complement strand
ATGCGGATCAAGGAACGCGCTCCTGTAGCCTGGACTACGGTACTCCTCCGCATGGCCATGATGGAATGTGCGGAAAAACTGGCAAAAAACACCCGCCATAAGTGTCTGGTCACCGGGGAGAGCCTTTCCCAGGTGGCAAGCCAAACCATAGAAAACATCACCTGTACCCAGAGCAGAATTACGGTCCCGGTTTTACGGCCCCTTATCGGGATGGACAAACTTGATATCATCCGGGAGGCCGAAAGCATCGACACTTACGAAACATCGATACTCCCCTACGCGGATTGCTGTGTTCTGTTCAGCCCCCCCCATCCGGTTCTGCGGGGAGACCCTGAAGAAGCGGGGGCGCTCTACGAAAAGCTGGAATTGACAGACCTGATCGATGAAGCGCTGCGGAGTTGTACGGCGGAAAAGTGCGGCTACCCTGAAACAGAGTGAGGAATTGGGTAGTCTGGGTTCGTATCATGGCGGCGCATACACCGACCGCACCCTTCCCGCAGCAAGGCCCCAGCGGCGGTTGACGTAGGCGGAGAAGGCCTCGGCTTCCCGGGTAAAGGCTTCGGCCAGGGTGGGCCAGTATTTGCCGCCATCGGGATTGAGGGAGGCCGGGGGAAGGACGGAGCGGCGCCAGGTACTTGCATCGATTTGGCGGGCTATGGTTTCGCCGAAATACGTACCCGCCTGGGATACGGATTGCTGGAGGCAGTGGGCCATGAATTCGTTGACCAGCAGATAGGGGTCGGTGATGTCGTAGCGCTGGTACTCGAAGAAGGAACGGATGAACCGTTTGGGCTCCGCCGGAAAAGCTTCCCAGCGGCGGCGACTGAATTCCCGGAAATCCTCATCGATGAAAAAGATGCCGTGGAACCCCTCGTGGACCATAAACCGGTAACGGAGGTAGTCCGGGGATTCCCGGCTTACCGATATGATGGCCCCCGCTCCGGGACCGATTGCGCCGGTGCGGGGATCCCTGACAAGCACGGCGGTTTCCAGTAGCAGGGCCTGGAGTTCTTGCTCTTCCGGCAGGAGGGGAAAGGCGGCGAGCCGGGCGGCTTCAAAAAAGCGGGCCAGGTCCTGGGCGCGGTAATCGTGGGCATTCCAGCCGTGCTGCCCCTCCAGTTCCGCGTCGGGAACGAGGCGACCCCGGTAGCCCGCTTTTTCCACAAAAAAGGCAAGCCGCCGTAAGAGCCGGTC
>BNVD01000360.1 GCA_025997835.1 Spirochaetia bacterium | reverse complement strand
TGGCAAGGGCGGTAATAAAGGCCTGCCGGTTGGTGACATCCCAGTATTGGCGGTAGGTTGCCAGATCGTAGGAAAACTGAAGGTAGACATTGCCCGTACGGGGGTTAAGGGTTACGGGGATTTCTATCTCCTTGAGTTTGAAGGTAAAGGGGCGGACCACGCAGGCCTTAATGGTACCCGCAAGGATGGGGTCCAAGTCGGCCATGGCGTATCCCCGGTTACCGGATGTAGTGGCGCAGGCACTCAGGGCCAGGCCGATCATGAGTATCAGCGGGATTTGCTTTGCCGTAAGGTCCGTCTGTTTAGTTAGCATAGGCTTATCATAACAGGGATGACGGTATGCGTATATACGGCGATTGAATAAAAACGGGGCCATGCCGCCGGACTTTTCGTCCGTGGCACAACCCCGTTTGATGAGCGGTTAAGCAGAAAAGTTAGAACTCCGCTTCGATAACTATGGGGATCGTGAGTACTAACTCAGACTTGGGAGCAGTACCCGTGCCCTTATCGCCCTGCGCCATGGGGAGCTTGAAGGCCACACCGGTTTTGATGAAGCCGTGGCTCAGCGCTTTCGAAATCCAGACTGCGGTGCCAAGAGCAACGGTGTTATCCTTCTGGTCGGTATCGCCCACGGTGGACGCGCCTTTATAGTTAAGACCGAGATCAAGGCCGACTTTCGCGAAGCCGAGGTCATAGGAGGGGGTTACGTAAAAATCAAGACCAAAGCCCTCTTTTGCCGTTACCGTTACCCCTGAGGTTGTAGCTTCTTCCTTTCCGGCAAACGCGGTATCAACCCGCGCGAGCAGCCCAATATCGCCAAAAGCCAGGTTGGCGCCTACGGAAACATTCATAGCGTGGTTGAATTTTATTTTGTCCCCGGTATCTGCCCATATATAGCTTCCATCAGGATTCGCACCGGTAACGGTCGTCTCATTGACCGTTGCGGGGAGCCAATACTTTAAGCCCGCGTCAATGGTAATATTTTCCGCACCCGTAAAGGCAAAAGCGGCTTCAATGCGTGGGAATAAATAGTCTGGAGCGGTACCTTCAAAATCGGCCGCGGATGAGTTCGCAAACCACTCCTTCGCAACATTATCGGGGCCAATTTTCGGACCAACGTACTGGACACGGGCCAAACCGATGTTGGGTATCGTATAGGCAACGGCGTATTGGCCGCCGGCATAAACACCCTTCAA
>BNVD01000359.1 GCA_025997835.1 Spirochaetia bacterium | reverse complement strand
GCGGCGCGTGGAGGGAATCAAAGCGGCGATGCAACATCCTGGGCCTACATCTATGCGGGGAGCAACACCGTTGGCGCTGTAGCCTGGTATCACGTTAATTCTTATAGCGGAACAGCAAGCTCTCCCAATTATGGCGTTCATCCGGTAGGGGACCGTAAAATCGCAAACAGCAAAGGATTATACGACATGAGCGGGAATGTGGATGAATGGTGTTGGGATTGGTATGGGAGCATCAGCGCCTCGACCCTCGACACGGGAGCCGTTTCGGGCGCAAACCGGGTCCTACGGGGCGGTAGTTGGATCGTAGATGCGCCCGGCTGCGCGGTGTCCTACCGTGGCTACCACTTCTGGAACCCCTCTCCCAGCTCCGGCAGGTACCACTCCGCCGGTTTCCGTGTTGCGTGCGGCGAATGACCGGAAGTCATTCACTGGTGAGTGCTTGCTTCCAGTAGGAGTTCGGAACAAAGCGGTTTCCGGCAGTTTGGGTTAATCCAATCTGCAAAAAATGAGTAGTGCCTTTATGTTAGTACCAAATGGGAACGCTTAAGGGGAGCCAGTGGTTTATAGCAAGTGAGAGGAAAAACATGATGGGTAAACGCAAAGGCGCCTGACACCAAATTTACTATTCCGCCCTCGCGCCAGCCTTTAATTTCTTCAACTCAAAGTAAATCATAACCCCCGTTACGATGAGCGAAAACGTGTCCGCTACCGGCACTGAGGCCACTACGCCGTAGAGACCCCAGATATGGCCGAAGATCAGCATACAGGGAATCAGGGCGATGCACTGCCGGAGCATGGACAGAAAAATGGAGGCCTTGGGCCGCCCTGTCACGACAAACATATTGGTCGACACAATTTGAAACCCCGCAAAGGGCAGCATGATCATCTGAATCCGCATGGCAAGGGGCGTAAACTTGAGCAGCGCCTCGCTGCCGCCGGGGGTAAAAATACGCACTAAAAAGTGCGGGAAAATTTCGCCAACAAGAAAGCCCACCGTACAGATTATGGTCGCCGCAACAGTCGCCCCATAGTAGGCCTTTAACACCCGGTCGAATTTTTTCGCCCCATAGTTGAATCCCAAAATCGGTTGGGCGCCCTGGTTGATCCCGAAAATCGGCATCAAAACCAGCATGATAATGGAGCCCGCAATATTGAGCCCCGACAGGGCAATGTCCCCGCCGTTGTCCACCCCCAGCCCTTCCGCGCCGT
>BNVD01000358.1 GCA_025997835.1 Spirochaetia bacterium | reverse complement strand
AGTCACTTTAAAATGTTTGAAATTGAAGAACGCTTCATAGACAATGATTTTAATATTTTAGAAAAAAATTACCGGGATTTAGTGCAAAATTCATTTGCTGAAATGAGAAATTCTTGTAAATTATTAAATATTCTTAAGGGGTGATTTAATGCTCATAATTTCAATCATCATTCCTGCCTATAATTCAGCACGATTTATCGAAAATACACTTACAATGCTTATTTCTCAGGATTTGAACGATTGTGAGATCATTGTTGTAAACGATGGTTCAACAGATACCACACAATCCATTTGCGAAACATTTGTCTCGCAATATCCTGAAATGAAACTGATAAATCAAAGCAATCAGGGAGTATCAGCTGCAAGAAATACGGGAATAAATGCGGCGCAGGGTAAATACATCTATTTTTTTGATTCTGATGATACGCTTACAACGGATACGTTATCTTATTTTAAGAAAGTTATAAAAAATAATGCCTCAATAGATATATATACATTTGGATATGAAATATAAAAAAAGATAAAATACCAAAACAATATAAATGTACTAAATACTCTGAATTAACATTTGATACGATCCCTTTTTTAAAATTATATTTTTCAAAAAAGGTTCCATGTCATCTTTGTTCTATAATATTTTCTAAAAAATTAATAATAGACAATAAAATAGTATTTATAGAAGGATTAAAAATCGGAGAAGATGTCGAATTTCTTGTTAAATCGCTTTCCTGTTCACATTCAATTTACTACAATTCAAGAATTTGTTTTGTTTATCAAATTAGAGATGATTCAACGATGCAAAGATATAAAAAATTTTATAACATGGATAGATTAAGAACCATGATGCTACGGTGTGAATGTGTTGATAATGTGATAAGGAAATATGAGGACGTAAGAAAAGAGGGCAATTTTATGTTGGCAAGTATATATATGGCACATTTGCGAATTTATTTAAGTTCCAATTTCATACACAGGGACATTAATCACTATATGATAAAGTACAGATACTTACTTAAACAGAAAATGGCCGGTGCTATACACTATTATTTATGTATTATGATATTAAGAATTATTCCGGTTTCTTTTTTATTGAAGGTATTTAATAAAATCAAAAATGATTAATACAAATATATCCTGTTATGGCTGCGGCGTTTGTTCTCTTGTATGTAAATCTTTTGCGATAACTATTCAAATGTCAGGAGACGGCTTT
>BNVD01000357.1 GCA_025997835.1 Spirochaetia bacterium | reverse complement strand
ACTTTTTTCAAGCGCCTGGAAGAAATTCGGGCAGATTCCCCGGCCCTCTCCCCAAAGGACTTTAGTCCCAGCGAACTCAACGACAAGGTGATCCTCGCCTCCATTATCGAACGGGAATACCGGGTGGATGATGAGGCGCCGGTCATGGCGGGGGTGTTCTATAACCGCCTTGAAATCGGCATGGCCCTCCAATCCTGCGCCACCGTGGAATACATAATCACCGAAATTCAGGGCAGGCCCCATCCGGCGGCCCTTTACGACCGGGATATCGCGATACAGGATCCCTATAACACGTATATTTACCGGGCCCTCCCGCCGTGACCCATTTCCGCACCGGGCCTGGTGGCGCTAAACGCCGCGTTCTATCCGGTTTCAAGCGATTACTTCTATTTCCGTCTCGTAAACCCCGCCGAAGGGCGGCACTATTTCTCCAAATCCTTTGACGAGCACATCCGGGCGGGGGTGCTCTACGTTAAGGGCGGCGCTTTTTAATGAGGATTTCCGATGCCTCAATCCAGGAAGTGAAGGATAAGGCGGACGCCGTCTCCGTGGTTGGGGACTATGTGCGGCTGGACAAAAAAAGCGGCCAGTATTGGGGTTGCTGCCCCTTCCACAACGAAAAGACCCCTTCGTTTAAGGTTGACCCTGACAAGAAACTCTTCTACTGTTTCGGCTGCCATAAGTCGGGGTCCATCATCGATTTTGTCATGGAGATGGACAAAACCTCCTACCCCGAGACCATAGAACTTTTGGCAAAGAAATTCGGCGTGGAACTTGTCTATGAAGGCCGTCAGGACGAGGAGAATACCCGGAACCTAAACGCCCGGAAGGATGAGCTCTACGAACTCTACCGCCGGGTGGCGGGAAGTTTTCATCATGTACTCATGGAAAGGCCGGAGGGAAGCGCCGCAAAAGCGTATATTATAGACCGGGGAATAGATGCAAAGATGATTGAACACTTCCGCCTGGGCTATTCCCCTGCCGACCGCTCCTGGCTTTTCAGTTTTCTTAAAGACAAGGGCTATTCCCCGGAATTTTTGGCCTCCTCCGGGTTGTTTTCCAGCAAATACCCAAAAACCGCCTTTTTTTCCAACCGCCTCATGTTTCCCATCGCCGACCGGCAGGGGAGGACCGTAGCCTTCGGCGCCCGGCTCCTAAGCGGGGAGGGGCCCAGGTACCTCAATTCCCTGGAGTCGGAGGTCTACAAGAAAGGGCAG
>BNVD01000356.1 GCA_025997835.1 Spirochaetia bacterium | reverse complement strand
GCGGGGATAGACCTGAAAAAGCTGCCCCTCAACAAGGGATGCTTCGGGGCGGAGCCCTGGAGCGAGAATATGCGGAAGGAAATCGAGAGCCGCTACGGGATGAAGGCCTACGACATTTACGGCCTTACGGAGATCATCGGCCCCGGCGTGGCCTTTGAGTGCGAGGCGCAGGACGGGCTCCACATCAACGAGGACCTCTTTTACCCGGAAATCATCGACCCGGCCACGGGTAAGCCCCTGCCCCACGGCGAAAAGGGGGAACTGGTCTTTACCACCCTCACCAAGGAGGGGACGCCCCTGCTCCGCTACCGGACCCGTGACATCACCTACTTTATGGACGAGCCCTGCTCCTGCGGCAGGACCACCATCAAGATGCACCGCCTCTTTGGCCGCACCGACGATATGCTCATCATCCGGGGGGTCAACGTGTTCCCCAGCCAAATCGAGCACGCCCTCTTCGGTATCGAAGGCACCGAACCCCAGTACATGATTGTGGTCAGCCGGGGAGAGTCCCACCTGGACGAGGTGGAGCTTCAGGTAGAGGTGAAGCAGGAATTCTTCAGCGACGAAACCAAAAACCTGGAGGCCCTGCGGAGCAGGATACAGGATGTGATGAAGTCCAAACTTCAGATTGGGCTCAAAGTCAAACTGGTGGAGCCAAAAACCATCGAACGGTCCATCGGCAAAGCCAAGCGGGTCATCGATAAACGGAATATATAGGAGGACAGTATGGCTATTCAGCAAATATCGGTATTTCTTGAAAACAACGCGGGTCGGCTTGGGGAGGTGACGAAGTTCCTCGCCCAGGCGGGCATCAATATCAGGGCCATCAGCATCGCCGACACGGCGGACTTCGGCATACTCAGGCTCATCGTGGATAAGCAGGAAGCGGCGCTCAAGGCGCTCTCCGGCGCGGGGTTCACCACCAGGGTTTCCGATGTGGCGGCGGTGGAAATTGAGGACACCCCCGGAAGCCTTGCCAAGGTGATGGAGTTGTTTGAGCAGTCAAAGGTGAACATTGAATACCTGTACGCGTCTCTGGAAAATAAGGTCAACCGGGCGGTAGTGATCTTCAAACTGGAAAACCACGAACAGGGGCTCAAGATCGTCAAAGATCACGGGCTTTCCATGGCGGATTCGTTCTAGAAAAAAACATAAAAAGGTGGAATGATAATGAAAATTTTAATGGCCTCTAGTGAATTGGTTCCCTTTGCGAAAACCGGCGGCCTTGCCG
>BNVD01000355.1 GCA_025997835.1 Spirochaetia bacterium | reverse complement strand
GGCAGTGGGGGTATATTGATTAGAGTATTAACAAAGGCACATGATCCTTCAAAAATATTTGCGCGGGATATTGATGAAATAGCTTTAAAAATATGTTTTATAAACCTTGTTCTATTTTTTGATAATAAAAACATATTGCCAAATATAATAAAACATTACATAACTCTTGTTTAGTCATACAATTTTCTTTTTACTTCATTTTAACATAAACAATAAGATGTGTTTGATGTTATTGTTACTAATCCGCCATGTGTCAGTAAATGGACAAAATCTCAAAAAGAATATCTCCTAAAATTATACCCGGAAATTGAAACAAATGAAATATTTAGCATTGCTCTATATAATGCAATAAGCATGCTAAAAAATAACGGAGAATTATATTTCTTTCTTCCGCATAGTTTCTTAAATGTAGCAACACATCACAATATTAGGAATTGTATCTTAAAGAAAAACAACAAGCTGTCCATTAAATTACTTGGTAACGCTTTTAAGGGTGTTTTATCTGAAAGTATTTTACTTCATATTGAGACCGGAAAGACAGATGAAAATATACTTATTGAGGATAGGGCTAATAACATATATCAATTATCAAAAAAAACTATCGCATCTCCTGATTATATTATAAGTGCCGATATTAAGACTCAAGATTTTCTTTTAATAAACAAAATATATAATACTGAACATGTTAATTTGAAAAGCGGTACGTCATTTGCTCTCGGTATTGTTACAGGAAATAATGCAAAACATATATTACAAAATCCTACCGAACAAACAGAGCCAATATTCCGTGGTAAGGATATACAAAAGTATTACTATGAATTGCCGCACTGTTATATTGTGTTTAATCCCAGCAGTTATCAACAAACTGCACCCATTGAATATTATCGGCAGAAGAAAATCGCATATCGATTTATTAGCGATACATTGATTTGTACACTGGATTGCGGCAATGCACTGTTATTGAATAGTGCTAATATTTTTATTTCCCACAATTACCCCATGGAAACGATTGTAGGTTTGTTTAATAGTGATATATATTCATTTATTTACAAAAAGAAATTTCATTCTTGTAAGGTTTTGAAAGCGCATTTACAAGATATGCCATTACCAATTCTAACCCCAAATGAACATAAAAATATTTATGATATGTATCAAAAAATGATTCTTGAAGAAGAAAACGTGCAAACATTTCAGGAAAGTATTGATAAAATTATTTGTAATTATTTTTTGATAGATA
>BNVD01000354.1 GCA_025997835.1 Spirochaetia bacterium | reverse complement strand
TAACCGGAACGTTAGCGCTCACGGGCGGACGATTGTCCCTGTCTAACGGGGCCATACCCTTGTTGCCTATCCTGCTGCCGAATTTGCCGGCTGTTTTTTTTCTAATCGCCTTTGTAATCATGGTGATCCGCAAATACCGGAAAACGTAAGATTTTCCTTGATATATTGGGAGTGCGGACGATTGCCGGTAATGGCACTTGACATTTTTCTCCGTTTTTTGCATTATGAGGTTTCACCTGAGGCGCTTTCACCGGTATGAACGTTCGAAAGCGGCCTACTGTATATCAATGAGAAGGTTGTTATATGAAGACGGAATTCGTAAAACCCGCGGAAGTGGAGCGGAAGTGGTTCATAATTGACGCCGAGGGCAAGCCTCTAGGCAGGGTGGCGGCCAGGGCGGCTTCCATCGTCCGGGGGAAGGAAAAGGCGGTTTTCGCGCCCCATCAGGAAGTCGGGGACTATCTGGTGGTGGTAAATGCGGATAAAATCGCGGTTTCCGGCCGCAAGGTGCAGAATAAGCTGTACCATCATCACAGCGGGTATGTGGGGGGCCTCAAAACCGTAACCTTTGAGAAGCTCATCGCGCGTCATCCCACTTCTCCTCTGGAATTGGCCATCAAAGGGATGCTCCCCAAGGGGCCTTTGGGACGGAAACTTTTGAACAATGTCAAACTGTACGCGGGAGCCGGGCATCCCCACGAAGCCCAGAATCCCCAGGCTATTGAATTATAAGGTAGATTTCTAAAAACTTCAGTTTTTAGAAATCTACCGCTTAAATCGGACTTTAGTCCGTAGCATTTGCACAGTCTTCGGACGAGCATCGGACTTTAGTCCGCTGCAGGGGTATCTCTAAAAACCAACCGGGTTTTTGGAGATGCCCAAGGGAGTATAACGGTGATTAAGAATCTTGGTATTGGAACCGGAAGACGGAAAACCTCCGTTGCGCGGGTATACGTTCGGGATGGAAGCGGTAAAATCGAGATCAACGGCAAGGAATTGAACCAGTATTTTCCCCAGGGGGAACACGCCATGATGGTACGCCAGCCCCTGATGGTTACCGCCAGCGAAAACAAATTCGACATTCTGATCAATGTCTTTGGCGGAGGTTCCAATGGTCAGGCCGGCGCCTGCCGCCACGGTCTTTCCCGTGCGCTTTGTCAGGTGGACCAGGGTAACGCCATCAGTCTGCGGAACAGCGGTTTCCTCACCCGTGACCCCCGGCTTGACCGTACTTCTTG
>BNVD01000353.1 GCA_025997835.1 Spirochaetia bacterium | reverse complement strand
AAATGGGGTGCCTCACATTATTCAAAATGGATTTGGGGGGCGTACAACTCCTTCTATCGTTAGTTTTATAAATGGTAACGATGCAGTTGTAGGACAGCCTGCAAAACATAAATTTTCGACGCACTCAGAATCCACTATATTTTCAGTACACCAATTGATAAGCCGGAAATATTCGGAAATCACAGAAATTGTAAAATTGAATTCTTTAAAATTATCAGAAAAAGATGATCATATAACTGTCGATATTTTTGATAAACACTATATTCCGCAAGAAATTGCAACTATCATATTAAAAGACCTGAAAAAAACAGCCGAGAATTATCTTGGAGATACGGTCAGCGGAGCAATTATTACTATACCGGTGTATTTCAATTATATCCAAACCCAGATAATAAGAGAAGCCGCTAAAAATGCGGGGCTCACGGTAAAGCGTCTGATTAATGGGCCTGCGGCGGCGGCAATGGCTTACGGCTTTTCCCTGAAGGATGATAAGAAAGAACAGATTATAGCCATCTTTGATTTGGGCGGAGGAGGTTTCAATGCCGGTGTTTTTAGTATAGATGAAGGCGTTGTTGAAGTTCTATCAATAAATGGTAATCCTGCCCTTGGCAGTGATAATTTTAATCGCCGTATCGTTGAATGGCTAATCATGGAGTTCAGGCAGGAAAATGATATTGACCTGAGTGATAATCCTATGGCCTTATCACGATTATGGGAGGCAGCAGAAAAAGCAAAAATTGAGCTTAGTGTAATGAATACTACTGAAATTGACATTCCTTTTATTGCGCAGAATCAGTCAGGGTCATTGCATGTAAAAAAGATTATTTCTCGAGAATTTTTTAATCAAATGATTGCTGAATATTTGGTAGGGATTAAAGATTGTTGTCTAAAAGCCGTCAATGATGCGGTCAAAGCCAGAGATGCTTATTCACGTAAAATTACTTCTATCAATGATATTGATTCGGTTTTATTGATAGGTGGCGCTACACGGATTCACGCGATTCAGCAGACGGCTAAGGACATTTTTAGGAAGGAACTCAACCGCATCCTTAATCCTGATGAAGCACCTGCTATTGGCGCGGCTATTTTGGGTGGTATTCTTGCTGGTGATGTAAAAGATATATTGCTTTTAGATGCGGTGCCTTTTTCGATTGGAATTGAAATTTTCGGAGGAGTAATGATAAAAATTATTCCTCGTAATCAAACAATTCCTACCAAAAGAAGCCTTATTGTTACTACATGG
>BNVD01000352.1 GCA_025997835.1 Spirochaetia bacterium | reverse complement strand
AGGGAATTAACCCAGCGGGACGTTTCAAGGATAGCAAGATTACTCAACGAACGTCCGCGGCAGACACTTGACTTTAAAACACCAAAAGAGGTATTCTCTCAATTGCGCTAGGAATTTCCGAGTGCCTGAAGTAACGTTTAGCAACTATTACTTCGAAGCACTCGATTCAATAGAAATCGAGAACCAAAAAGTAGGAAATATTGATATGGGTGAAAATATAACGCTTTATAATATATGTGCTGGTAATTATAATATCAGCATAATTACCCAATCAGGGTTAAAATTAAAAGCTACTTTTAGTTTAACCGGTTCTAATCCTGTTGTAAGGATTACTATAACAGAGACCGGCAAATTGATCTTGGAGTAACCTTGCTACGACAATAGTTTTGTATTTTTATAGGATGGAAAATGGTGCCTGGCACCAAATCCTGCCCAAACTGGAGGTATTGACGTGAAAAAACAATTTTTTGTCTGTTTGGTATTTCTTTTTAGTGGTGGGTTACTATATGCCCAGAATTCCAATATGGAAAACGGCCAAGAGCAAAGGCTGCTAATTCACACAGATAAAGCATTTGCACCGCTTTCTTTTCAAATGTTTGATGGGACACCTATGACTTTCAAAAGCTCTTTCGAGCTAATAAAGACTGCTCCCGCAAATGAACTACTGGGGCGACAAGAAAAAATTTTATGGAATACAGCGCAGACATTCAGGTTATTGACCTGGGCTTCTTCCGCTGGTACACTTGTTTACTTGTTTACCGATTTACCAAATCAGGAGACAATGCTGACAACATTCGGCATTTCAATGTGTGCTACGTTTGTTTGTTCTTTTTTTATGGAAAGAATGGCAACCAGTAAATTTCTTCAAATGGTGGATAACTACAACTTGTATGTTATGGGTATTCCAATCCGTACAGGAGAAAGAAAATAGTGCCTGGCACCTTACCTAACGCCGCTGCCGGGTGCGCAGAATGTCTGCGGGCAGTTGGTAACGATTCCTTCTGCGCCCAGGCGCAGCATACGCTCGGCCAGGGCGGGATCGTCGATGGTCCAGGGGACCAGGGGGCGCTTTTCCAGGGCGGCGATGCACAAGCGGGAGCGGCTATTCATCTGGAGGTGGATGGGTTTGGCGTAGTCGCAGGCGGCTATAAAACGGCCCAGGCCGTGGCGCAGAAACCAGGGGACTTCCGTATCGGCGCAGTAGATGACGGCGGTGGGTATATGGGGGGCCGCCTGCTTAAAGGCCGC
>BNVD01000351.1 GCA_025997835.1 Spirochaetia bacterium | reverse complement strand
TGGTATGCTTGTTCATAGCTTGTATTTCCTTATGGCATAATGATTTGTGGTGAATCCTTTATACCATTTTAAGGGTCAAAATACAAGCTATTTTATTGTTTTCTCATTTAAACCGGACAGCAGTGATAAAATTACCGGATGTTTGTGATAATTTGGTCCAAAAAGGGGGAAATGTGCATAATTATGCGTAACAAGAATAAAGTAATACCGTATAGTTATCCCACACCCACCAACAATGACCAATAATTTGGTTTCTCAAAACAGGCCGGTTTCCCGTAAGGGATCGTCGGCCTTTTATATGCCCCTTCCCCTTGTACGAAGGGGTTCCGGCTTTACGGAGCTCTAACAGCAACCGGATTAAATATTCGATGCTGTTACGGCGCACGAGTTAATAATCCGGGATCATTTATACCGCAGTTCAACTGCCATCCAAACATGGCGGGGGAAAGTTTACCCTTCCAAGATGTCATCAAATACCACCCGCACGCTGTTGGGAAAAATAAAATTAGCGCTACACAAGCGGATCATACTAGTAATGAATAGGAAATCATGCTCCCAAAAGTAAGTATTCTGACACCAACATATAATTGTGCTCATTTGATTCACCGTCTGCTTGATTCCGTGTTGATGCAGACATACTCGAATATCGAAATGTTTGTTATTGATGATGGCTCAACGGATAATACGCAGCAAGTTATAGCAGCGTATAAAACACGGTTTAATGAAAGGGGGTATCAGTTTGAGTATGTATGGCAGCAGAATCAGGGGCAATCGGTAGCGATTAATAACGGATTAAAGTTGATACAGGGCGAGTATTTTGTGTGGCCGGCTTCTTTAGCGATAAATATTTCACGATTTGGTATAACACTAAATAATTTACCGGTTCTAACCATAAACGTTCCCGGTGTCCACCAAAAACCATTTTCACTAAATAAACAATCCTCAAACAGATTGGTTTTCCGTTGAGCGGGGCTAATCGCATGTTTTCCTACGATTTCCAAGGTATCTTCATCTACCAGGTATTGAAAACTTCGTACCAGCCCCACGTCTTCGGGCGCGGAATCAAGCGCCTGAACCAATACCTCAATAGCGTTTGGTTCCGCATAAAAATCATCAGCATCCGGCCACACAAAATACTCGCCCTGTATCAACTTTACCGAAATATCCCGCCAGGTACACGAGACGAACGAACCGGTTTATTTGACCAAAGATGGGCGGGGTGACATAGTCGTTATGAGCATGGAAGCATA
>BNVD01000350.1 GCA_025997835.1 Spirochaetia bacterium | reverse complement strand
AGCCTGCTTTTGGCTCTTGTTTAGCGTAACCGATGACGGCGTCAGGGTTGGGTCATTCGGATTGGCAAAGCTGATGCTTATGTTTGAACTGATTGTCCTGTCCGATGCCCGGCCACTCGGCACACTGTTATTCGTGCCGTCGTCTACGGCGACTACCCAGAAGTAGTAAGTAGTATTGGAGGTCAACCCCGTTACCGTAGCGGTTTGCGGTGTACCCGCCGCAGTAACGGAAACATTGGAATGACCCATGCTAAATGTTGAGCTCGTGCTGTAATACACCAGATAGGATCCTGCACCGTTTACCCTGGTCCACGACAGCTTAATGCTTGTGGCTAAACGCTGGGTAACCATCAGACTCTGCGGGGTATCCAGCAGGGTTTTTGCTGATGCATCTGCTGTCATACCTTCAATCGACTGCGTAGTATTAACCGCCTGTACCGTAAAGTCATAGTCCGTGTTTGAAACCAAACCACTATCCACCGTATCCGAAGTAGCACTGGTAACATCGTGGGTATACACACATAAATTATCAGATGTTCTGTATACTTTTACCCGGTATGTTGTCGGAGCACCCGTTGGAGCAGTCCAGGAGAGAGCAACAGAATTTGCGGCTATGGTTCCAACCGTTAGACCCGTCGGCCTCTTAAACCTGGTATACCCGCTTTGTACAGCACTCTCGTCGCTGAAATTGGAGGTATTAGACGCCTTTACCTTGAAGTCATAGTATTGATTGCCCAGGGTATCTCCTACCGGTACCGAATACGTTGGGGATGCTCCTACCGATGCTGCCGAAATGGTTATTGGAGTAAAGGACGAATCGCTGTTCTTTTTCCAGAATACGGTATAGTTCTCCGCGCCACCTATTGCACCCCAGGTAAGATTGATTGAGGTGTCCGTGTCCGGGGTAACCGTAATCTCCGGGGTTGCCAACCGGGTTGTGACGCTTTGGGTTGGCGCCCGCTCACCAGGATCCCCCGAGGTAGGGCTAACCGCCCGTATGTTAAAGATATATGCGGTGTTCGCCGACAGGCCCCCCACCGTATAGGTGTACGAGGACGAACCGGTAGCGGATATTTCATCTATCTGTGTCCCGCCCGATGTTTCTATTACATACCCCGAAACCTCCTGCGCGGGATTGGTGGGCATATGGTGGGAGTTCCAGGTAAGCTGAATAGAACTTGCGGATAGCACTACCGGAGCTGAGACAGTTGGCGCTGAAAGCATGGTGTACGCGTGGGACGTGTTGCTCAA
>BNVD01000349.1 GCA_025997835.1 Spirochaetia bacterium | reverse complement strand
ATTCTTCCGCAAAAGCCCCGTTGTTATTCCCTATACCCCCTAATTCTTTGGACATTTTTTTTACCGTTTCTGACATTTCCGCTATTTTTTTGTCCGTTTCCTTGAATTGTGCCTCCGTTTCCTTGAACTGTGCCTCCGTTTCCTTGAATCTTTCCTTGAACTGTGCCTCCGTTTCTTTGAATCTTTCTTTGAACTGTGCGTCCGTTTCCTTGAACAAGTCCTTTAGCTCTTTGAACCCTGCAAGAATACCTTCATCGGTTATTTTTTCTGGCATATTTTTCTCCTCCATGTTTTTAATATAGTGCAATCCCAGCCTGCCTGTCAACAAAAAAAACGCCCCCCAACCCTTTCTGGCTGCGGGGCGCCTGGCAGCAACTAATATGCCGTTACATTATCAGCATCAATCTCGACTGTTTCGCCTTTTTGTTTTAATATACCGATGCCTAATTCTTTGGCTTTTTCCAGAACATTATCATAAAAAGACATACTGCCGATACCAAGATAAATCTTGTAATTTCTATAATAAGGAAAAAGCTCACGGAAATTCTGTACTTTTTTTGTTACCAGTTTTTCTAAATCATTTTCGTGAATCTTGTATTTCACCTCAATAATTGCAACGGCAACACCGTTATACATTACTATATCAAATTTGTCTTTCAGATTACCGACTTTCGCTTTCAGTTTACGTTCCAGTTCATCAAATTTTTGCCCAGCAAACATTTTTTTGTCGTCCAGTGCATTTACAAAATATTCTTCCGCAAAAGCCCCGTTGTTATTCTCTATACCCCCTAATTCTTCGGACATTTTTTTTACCGCTTCTGACATTTCCGCTATTTTTTTGTCCGTTTCCTTGAATTGTGCCTCTGTTTCCTTAAATCTTTCCTTTTCATCTTCATCAAATTTTTGCCCAGCAAACATTTTTTTGTCGTCCAGTGCATTTACAAAATATTCTTCCGCAAAAGCCCCGTTGTTATTCCCTATACCCCCTAATTCTTTGGACATTTTTTTTACCGCTTCTGACATTTCCGTTATTTTTTTGTCCGTTTCCTTGCATTGTGCGTCCGTTTCTTTGAATCTTTTGTCCGTTTCTTTGAATCTTGCCTCCGTTTCCTTGAACAAGTCCTTTAGCTCCTTAAACCCCGCAAGAATATCTTCATCGGTTATTTTTTCTGCCATATTTTTCTCCTCTCTATTTTTAATATAGTGCAATCCCAGCCTGCCCGTCAACAAAGCAGGACTCCTGTCAGCAATTCAAAGTATGAAAGAGCAGAG
>BNVD01000348.1 GCA_025997835.1 Spirochaetia bacterium | reverse complement strand
GGGTATCATTATCATCTCCGATATATGGAAGGAGCTGGGCTGGTCGGCGATTATCTACCTCGCGGCCATCACCGGAATCGATCAGGATTTGTACGAGGCCGCGGAAATTGACGGCGCCGGGCGCTTCCGCAAGATGTGGTCCATCACCCTGCCGTGCATCAAGGGTACTATTTCTATCCTGTTCATCCTGGCAATCGGGGGGCTCCTGAATTCAAACTTCGATCAGATACTGGTACTGTGGAATACCCTGAACGCGGAGCGGAGTACGGTGCTGGATATCTACGTATACAACATGGCTACACGGAATATGCGCTATTCTTATGCCACGGCAATCGGGCTTTTCAAGTCGGTTATCGCCTTTTTACTGCTGCTTGCGGCGAATCAAACCACAAAAAAGTTGAACGACGTGTCCTTGTTTTAGGGAGAAATGATGATGACAGCAAGACTGTGGAACAGAAGATCGATGCGTCCTGGAGACATGGTGATCGTCGCGGTTATGACGCTCATTTGTTTTGTTACCCTCTATCCGGTATGGTATACGATTATTCTTTCGTTTAACGATTCCCAGGATGCGCTCCGGGGCGGCATTTATCTGTTTCCCCGGAAGTTCAGTCTCCAGAGTTACCGTATGGTTTTTATGGATCAGGCGATCCTCAAGGCCTTTTCGGTAACCATACTGCGCACGGTTATCGGTACGGTTTTTAGCGTCTTCTTTACCGCCATGACGGCTTTCGCCTTTTCAAAACGGTACATCATGGGACACAATCTCTACCTTACTCTGGGGACGATAACCATGTTTTTTTCAGGCGGCCTTATCCCCCATTTCATCATGCTCAGGAGCCTGGGCCTATACGATAATTTTCTGGTGTATATCATCCCTTCGCTCTTTAACTTTTTTAATGTCATAATCTTCATGTCCTTTTTCCGGGAAATGCCGGCGGCTCTGGAAGAATCGGCCAGGCTCGACGGCGCCAACGATTTTGTTATTTTTATACGAATTGTGCTGCCCCTGTGTATGCCGATACTGGCGACCATCGCCCTGTTCAACGGGGTCCACCACTGGAACGATTACTTTTCCGGGGTTATGTACATCAACAACCCCGATTTGCAGCCCATTCAGACCTTTTTGTACCGGATCATTGCCAGCGCTTCCGCTACCGTATCGGTGGTGGGAATGCCCGCCAGTGCGGCATCGGGGGCGGTTAGTTCCCAGTCGGTAAAACTGGCAACTATGGTGGTAACCACCGCGCCCATTATCTGCATATATCCCTTTTTA
>BNVD01000347.1 GCA_025997835.1 Spirochaetia bacterium | reverse complement strand
ACCGTTCCGTTACTGCCGATACGGCGGCGGATTATGAAAAAATAAGCACCGCCATAACCGGGACCTCCTATGCAGACAGCGTATCGCCGGAAAAAACTTATTATTACAAGGTTTCCGCCCATAACACCTTTGGTGAAGGCCCTCAATCGGCAGCCGTCTCCGCCACAACCCTTGCCGCCACCGCCCTTACAACCGCGGGGGCTGACCAAACAATCGCCGCCGGTGAAATCCAGGTATTTACCGTTACCGTCCCGGTCAACAAAACCTGGTATGTCCAGTGGAATGACCGCAATGATGGTGACAATACCAAGACCGCGAATGTTTCTGTGTCGGCCAAGTGGTCAAATGGAAACACGATATCATTCTCCGACTATGATAATGGTTGGAGTTCCCCCCAAGCGGTAACCAATACTACCGCCGCCGATAGGGATGTCGTGTTACAGGTATCAACACAATCCGCCGGTACGTATTATGTCCGGTACTTTGATCCCGATGCGTTGGCCCCTCAAACGGCGCCCCAGAATGTCACGGTATCTGCACCAAACCTTACCAGTGTTTCCATTACCTGGAACGCACTTGCAACGGCGACCGGCGGGTACAATGTATACCGCTCTGCCGCGTATGACGGAACTTACACCATACTGAATGGAGCCACCCCCATAACCGATGCTTTCTACACCGACAGTACCGGCTTAAGTGCGGGAATCTGGTTTTACAAAGTATCCGGGGTAAACGCTAATGGCGAAGGCCAACTGTCGGATCCCGCCAAGTCGGTACTGCTGCCGGAACCGGTAGCCCTTACCGCCGATACATGGTACGAAACCAGCATCGCGAATGGAGACGACCAGTATTACCGTTTTGCCGTGACCGCAGGTCAGACCTATGCGATCAGATGGACATATAGTATCTACTTGCCCCTAACTGCCTATCCCGAAGGCAACGAAGGATCCCCGCTTTTCACGTCTACAACCAGTGCTCCAGAGACGATAACACCGGCGGCAAATGGTTTTGTCATTCTGAAAGTAACCAACAGTGGTGGAATCAGTGATCCGTATACCATCAAATTCTACGATACTGCGGCGGCAAAACCACAGGGCACTTCGTCTGTAGACACCCCGGTCATAGACTCCGAAACCAGTGTAACGGTTAGCTGGTATTACTCCGACGCTGATGCAGCCACATACAACGTATACCGTTCCAATCTTTCCGGCGGAACCTACACCAACATAAGCGGCCCTACAGGCCCAAGCGTCAGGACGTATATTGACACAACGGTAACGGC
>BNVD01000346.1 GCA_025997835.1 Spirochaetia bacterium | reverse complement strand
GTTCCGGTGCCGAAGCTGTGCCCTTACCTCCTTTCCCGGAACTCCATGCCGTGAAGATCGGCCCGTTCCGTTTCGCCGGCGAAAACGTCCTGAATAACGCCCGCACGCTCTGGACCGCCGGCGAGGCTGCCCAAGCCCTGGCCTTGCTCCGGCAAAGCGAGCGGGACCTGCTATCCGGCCCTGCCATCGCCGCCGTCCGGCGGGCCGCTGAAGCCCGCCTCGAACTCAGGCCTGGCCCGGATGAGCCCTGGCGTCCCCGGGCCGCCCAGCTTGCGCTCGGCATTCTCGCCGCTCTAGCCCTGCTCATTTTGATTTTTTACGTAAAATACCGCCGTTTCGCCGAACTGAAGGTTCGCGGGATGCCTGCGGCGCAAAGCTCGCCGTCCCATTTGCGAAAGAAATGGTTTCCCGTAACTTCCCAAGTTCCCCGGGGTTTTAGAATAGTCATGATCATGCTGATCCTCTTGACCAGCCTGGGATTTTACGGCTTTATGGAAGGGGTATCCGGCCCGCGCGCAGATCGGATGCCGGATACCCGGCGCCGCTCCGTAAAGGGCCGCACCGTGGTCCTCAGAGCCGGTGATGTTTACCGTGTTCCCCATACGGGTGCGGACATATCTTCAGACATCCAGGAGGCCCAATTCAGGGAAGGCGAGGCCGCCCGGATTCGGGAAGCGGCGGAGAATTGGGTGTACGTGGAAACCCCGGAAGGGAAGGCAGGCTGGACGCCTACGGACCGGGTGATACTCTATTAAGTAAGGCAAACAACATGGACTTTGGAGATATTCTAAACGCTTGGGAAAAACAAACCGTCAGGCCGGGAACCGGGAGGGTTTGACCGTCCAGGGTTAATTCGGCGGGCTTGATGGTCAGCAGGGACCCGCTTAGGGGGATGACCCGGAGACGGAGGAGGATCCGGGGGTCAGCGGCCCCTTGAGCATTTGGGGATTCAGGGGGGAGAACCTCGATGATGGCGTTTTCCAGCGGCGGCGGACGGTAGGAGACCGCGGGATTTACGGGACGGGCGCCGCCAGCCGCTATGGCAAGGAGCCGGAGTTCGGCGGGTTTCCCGGTTCGCAGTTGTTCGGCAGGAACGGCCCAGCTCAGCCGGGGAGGAAGCAACGGGACCGGGGTTTCTTCTCCGGTGAAGTCGGCCATACCGGCTTCACCGGAGACTTCAAGAACCATGGCGGGGGTAAAGGCCCGTTTTTCGGGGGCCAGGACTTCAAAGGAACCGATGAACAGGGTTCCCCCACGCTGCGGGATAAAGCGGTATTCTATCGAG
>BNVD01000345.1 GCA_025997835.1 Spirochaetia bacterium | reverse complement strand
CGGTGAATTGCGTAAAGAACATCGCGACCGGCTTGGTCGATGCTCCCCCGGAATTAGTACACGGGATAGGCGTACCGGGGTGCGTATACGCCGTTGTCCAGCTTTCGCCATCGGTTGAATATTCGATTTTGAAGCCGTCCATGCTCACCAGGTTGGAGGACAGGTTGGTATAGGCGCGGAGTATCGCTGAATTTACGGTGACATCGAAGCCAAGGTCCAGCGTCAGTATCGCCGTGCCGGTATCGGCGGGTATATCCCAATGCGTTCCCGCGTTGCCATCGACCGCATTGGCGGGATTGGTTCCTTTGTCCGCGTCGAGCGTTGTATGCAACGGTGCGGCGTTCACGCCTTGCGGGACTGTGGGAGCCAGGGTCAGAACAACGCCGTCCACGCCGTCAGCCGCCCCCGTCACCGTTTCCAGTGCCGACTCCTGGTCCTGGAATGTTATCGCCGCGTATACCGTTCCCCCAATAATGTCGTCTTTGAGGACGCCGACGCGCCAGTCCGTGCTGTTCCTCGCCAGATCCACACTGCCAAGGGCGGTTGCTTTTGCGGAATCCGCGTAAATGGTCACCGTACCCATGTGAACGCCGCCGCTCAGGGTACCGGAAATGTACACCAGGCCGTCATCATAGCTTCCGTGTTGTCTGGCGCCGATGAATGTCAGCATCGCCCGGTCAAGGTCATCGGCCGCCCGGTTGAGGGTTTCTTCCGAGAGATCATCACCGTATGCCACATCCTGCGCGGCCTCTATTGCCGCGGCGAAAACATCCCACACGGCCTCGGTAACCCACCAGTCATACGGGTACACCTCGCTGCCGTCTTCGGAGTACGGTGCGGCATCAAGCACCAACATCGCCGCGTCAATTTGCGTTAAAAGACCGTCCTGATCGATCGGGGCCCTGGTTCCCGGTCCATTAGCGGTCACTATGTCCCTGAATGTCGTGGTTTCCGCCGCGAGGACCGCTACCGCCTGGTCAAGCTCCGCCTGGGTGACGCCGGTTTTGTCCCTTACGGCTTGAGCGGTTGCTATGGCTGTTTTGTAATTGTCAATATCGGTTTGAGCGGCCCATGTATTAGTTGAGGATACATTAGTGCCGTCTACGGAAGGAAAAACAGAATCCGCGAGGGTGTTCGCGGCATCGATTGCGGAGTTAAGGGCGGTTTTTACCGGTGGTGAGTCCCCCCCCCCCCACTATCGGTCGGTTGGCGGCACGCCACAAACAGAACGCTTACCGCAGCCAGCAGCAACGCGCCAATACGGACGGCGGACCGCCCTGGCAAATAAA
>BNVD01000344.1 GCA_025997835.1 Spirochaetia bacterium | reverse complement strand
ATTTTCTTCATAATAATTTTCTATCTTATTTATTGCTTCACATATTATTGTTTTTACTTCTCTATCATTATTTATTTTATATATATAACCAGATATATAAAACAATATTGTTAAAGCAAAAAGAAATTTCAGAATGTACTTTTTATTGTTTCTGAATGAGATTAACATAATACCACAGGATGTTATTATTCCGGCTAAAACAGGAAATATTATTTGCCCAATACCCCCTATAAACGATAATAAACATAAAGAAATAGTTATTATTATTTCAACTAAATGAAAAAGTAATTTGCCATACTTCTTTGCTTTATTATACATCTTTGCAATCATAAGTAAAAAACATTATTTACTATTTTTGTATAAATGTCAATAACCTGATTCTCGTCAATATTTTTAAATTTTTTTTTAAATTCTCAAAAAAATGGCGCATAACGTGAAAGCTATACGACGTTTTTGCTGTTGCGATAAAGGAAACCGCAGGTTTCCAGCAACCGCAAAAATGTGCCGGAGAAAAAACGCACTAAGGCCAAAGGCCGACTGCGTTTTTTCGTAGGCCAAGCCGCTACTGCGGCGCAGCGTATAGCGTATGTTATGTGCCGTTTGTCCGTACTCCATTTTTTAATTCATTATCCCACATACATTGTTTTTCCTTTTCTATATATTATATTCATCTAAATATACCACAAACATTTTCTTTACTTATCTTTATTTTTTCCACAAATAATTCTTCGTCCGGGTTTTCATGTATATATCTATTTGCCGAATTTATTCCCCAGTATATGTTTACAAGCCAGTTTGTATATTCATTGATGTTTACATACATACTGCCGAGGGGGTTTCCAAAATAAATATCCGAATAATATTGATCTATATATGGATTATATTCTATCCGTGACAGAACAAAATATAGTTCAATTTCATCGGTTTTGTAATCAAATGTTTCTTTTATAACATATATTCCATTCAACGCTCTATAGATATTGTTTTTTAATTCTTCCTTGGTATTATAAAATAATTCTGTGGCGTTTTCCCAATCATTAATATCCTTCTGTATCCAAAATTTATTTTCTCTATGATCTATATAAATATAAACGGACCTATTGGCACTAGAAAATTCGTTTTTATGTTTATTTACCCATACCAAAACATCCAAAAAAAACTGGTCCGGCCGTCCCAAATAGTCTGGATTTTCATTGGCATCAGAATATCGTATTGTTATATTTTCCGTTTCATTAATTTTTACCCTGTATTGAAAAAACATGTGTGCAAAAGCATTCGCCCTGGGAAAAG
>BNVD01000343.1 GCA_025997835.1 Spirochaetia bacterium | reverse complement strand
CCCTTACCCGGCTGGCCCGGCTATTGCTCCTGTCGGGGAACACCGAAGCCGCCGCCGATGCCTGGAACAAGGCGGCCTTTGCGGAACCGGATAAACGGGACGACCGCAGTCTCCTTGAGGGGGTCCGCTGTTATATCGCCCTGGGTGAATTGGACAGCGCCGAAGCGGGGGTCAGAATGGTGCTGCAGAGCGGCAGTAACCTGGCCATGATCCGGGAAGGGCGCTTTTTGGACTGCCTCATCGAAGCCTTTCGTACCGGGAATGTGCGTTCCCTAAGCCGCCTGCTCGACGATGGGGAATACGCCGGGCGTATGCCCGCTATTTTATACTCCCTGTGGAAAATTTCGGGGGAAGAAACCTGGCAAACCCGGCTCCGTTCCGAGTATCCCGCCAGTCCCGAAGCCCGGAGCCTTACAGCCGATCCTCCGAGCATCAGCACCGCCTCTACCCCCATGTGGTTTCTTTTCTCCGGGCGGGAGGGGATAGGTGCTGTCCCGGCGCCCGTACCGGATCAACCGCCGCCGGTCCCCCGGCCTCTTGCTCCCCCGCCGCCTGTTTCCGCGCCGGCGCAGCGTTCGACCGTAATCCAGGTCGGCGTATTCGGCCGCGAGGCAAACGCCAAAACACTAGCGGAACGGCTTACCAAAGCGGGCTTTAGCCCAAGTATCACCGGGCGGCCGGTAAACGGTGCCATCCATTTCGTGGTCACGGTTCCGCCGGGAGATAACATAAACGCCTCACTCCGTAGGCTTAAAAACGCGGGGTTTGAGGCGTTTCCGGCAAACAAATGAGCCGAGGGAACTGGCTACGAACCGTTATCTGCGGCAGGGATCAGCCGTATGGCCGCCTCGTGGACATCCTGAAAACCCTTGGTACTTAAGCGGACGCGGCTCAGAGTAAGAGCGCCGGTTGGTTCCGTAGCGTTGTCCGGGGATTGGCGTTCCACCAGATAGGTTTCCCGGTCAAGGCCTGAAATATTGCCGGGCTGCAGTTCCAGCATCTCATAATTATCCAGCAGGAAGAACGCGTAATTGCCTTTCCTCACATTTCCCTCGGTGTATAATTCATAAGACCCGTTTTTGTACAGTGCGAGTTTGCCGATGGAGCCGTCATAAACGGCGTCGAGGTATGGGGTAACGTGATGCTGTGCATCTTGGGCGGCAGCGGTCCGGCTTTCCATGGCGCCGGCCTTACGGTAGGAACCGTCCCAGAAATCGCTCACGTTGATGGGGAGCCGTACATCCTCCTGAACCCTTATCCGTATGCTGTCCAGGGATTCAAGCTCGATATTGA
>BNVD01000342.1 GCA_025997835.1 Spirochaetia bacterium | reverse complement strand
TTCGATTTTCAGGTTTGCCGGTAAAAGCTGTTTTTACAGCCGTGTTGGTATTGAGTTTGGTGTTCCCTGGCTGCAACGTCGACAGTCCCAGCGTCCCCGCTCCTGTCGACAAAACAGCCCTGCAAACGGCCCTTACCGCGGCGGATACCGCCAAAAGCGGCGTTACCGCAAGCGCGGATGGAACCGATGTTCCTACAACCGCCTTTTGGGTTACTCCGGCTCAGATGACTACCTTTAATGCCGCAATTGCGGCGGCCCAGACGGTATATGATAACGCCGGTGCGGATCAGGCAGCGGTAAACAGCGCGGCGGCAACGCTGGGGACGGCAACCGATGCCTTTACCGGACAAATCAAGGCCGGAACCAAGACCGGCGCTAAAACGGCCCTGCAAACAGCCCTTGCTGCGGCGAATACCGCCAAGCGCGGCGTTACCGCAAGCACAAATGGAACCGATGTTCCTACAACCGCCTTTTGGGTTACCCCGGCTCAATTGACTGCCTTTGATGCCGCAATTGCGGCGGCCCAGGTGGTATATGATAACGCCGGTGCGGATCAGGCAACGGTAACCAGCGCGGCGGCAACGCTGGGGACGGCAACCGATGCCTTTACCGGGCAAAGGCGAGCCGGAACCAAGACCGGCGGCCCGTACGGTATCAGCCTGAACCGGACCGGGATCCACACCTTCCCGGCGGCAGCGCCAGATTATAGTGCGCAGAACCCGCTTACCGTAACCATTACCAATACGGGTAATCAGGCGACGGGCCTCTTAACGGCAGCGCTTTCCGGGGACAATAGCAGTTCCTTTACCCTTTCAACAACATCCATAAGCAATATTGCGGCAGGCGAAACCGGTAGCTTTACGGTAGTTCCCAGGACCGCCCTTGCGGCAGGGACCTATACCGCCACGGTAACGGTAAGCGGGGAAAACAGTATTACGGCGAGCTTTGATGTCAGTTTTACGGTAAGCCCGGATTCCATTTATGGCATAAATCTTGACGTTTCCGGGACCCACACCTTCCCGGCGGCAGTAGCGGGTTACGGTACGCAGGACCCGCTTACCGTAACCGTTACCAATACGGGCAATCGGGCGACAGGCGCCTTGACGGTAGCGCTTTCCGGGGACAACAGCAGTTCCTTTACCCGTTCACCAACATCCGTAAGCAATATCGCGGTAGGCGGAACCGGTAATTTTACGGTAGTTCCCAGGACCGCCCTTGCGGCAGGAACCTATACCGCTACGGTAACGGTACGCAACGCCGGCAATGGAATTACGGCGAGCTTTGATGTCAGCTTTACGGTAAA
>BNVD01000341.1 GCA_025997835.1 Spirochaetia bacterium | reverse complement strand
CAGGTGGTGATGCGGTACCACAGGTTGATGACTCTGTAGAGCTGTTCGACATTACAGATTACGGTGGGTGCCGAAATGGCAAGTACCGTGAAGAGTGAGATGAGAAGGAGAGCGCCGATGGCGGCCCCAGGGTGTATGTCGATGCCCGTAAGGTTGTGGGCGTGTTCGGTCATGATCCGGGGGAGGAGGGGTACATTCAGCTTGTAGAGTTCGTGGGCAAGGCGGCTGACCATGACGGCATAGAGCCCCGGATAGGAGGAGATGATCTCATCCTTGCTGTACGCCGCGGGGTCCCCATCGTAGGCGGCGGAAACATCCATAGCGAGGTAGTCCCGTATTTCCGGCAGTTTGGATAAAAACGTAAAGGTGAGTTCTTCCGCCTTTTCGTCACTAGTTTTTGTGTCTGGGGTCTGCGCTTTCGCGGCATCCCCGTGGCGGAGGGCACGGGCGATTTGGGCGGAAAGGTGGAAGTTCACCTCCTCCAGAAGATCCCCTGCGTAGTATTCTACCGATCCCGATGAAATGCCCTTCTTCCCGAAATACCCCGGAAAGATGAGGCAGCGCAGTTTTTCTACTGTTTCGATGATCACGCTCCGGTTCATCTGGTACCCCATATCAACCTTGATGATCTCCTCATGTTCCTCGTAGCTTTCCATGAGCATGTCTACCAGTTGTTTTGTACGGGTATGGGCCGTCTTATCCATCAATTTCTCCCGTTTATTTTGGCGCTAGTCAACAAGAAACACCTTTACTGCCCGGTACCGGGGCGCTCCGTCGATCTTGCTTTTTTCTTCATCCTCAACCCGGATATACCGAACCTTCATGCCGGGCTTTAATTCGTTAAAGTCGGCGTTTTCCACCGTGTTGTAGTGGAAAAAGACGTTGTTCACCGGCCGGTCTTCGATAAAGCCGTAGCCTTCCTTGACGCTGAGAATTACGGAGTCTATCTCTTCGTATTCTCCGTAACCGGTATCATCACTATCACGGTCATCAATGGTATGGGTATAAATATCATTCCTGATTGTTGCCGGCGCGGGAGTATCGGATGCAGGAGGCGTATTACTGGGGGGGGCGTGTATAATTGGTGTAGTTATTATCCCGGTCAAAGACAAATAAATTTTTGATGAACTCATCCTGTGGCTCTCCGTCAATTATTTGGTGCATGGATACGGGATGAAAGACCTCATCCAGAAGCTGCTGGGAAGTCCGGGTACTTCCGATTTGGCCGTTTTCGTTGTAATAATCAAAGTCCCAGCTTATCAGCACCACATGGGTGCCTAATGTATTGAGCTTGCGGACCAGGGGTACAT
>BNVD01000340.1 GCA_025997835.1 Spirochaetia bacterium | reverse complement strand
CCGCCGTGGGGCGGGGCCCCGTACTTAAAGGCTTCGGTGAGGAAGCCGAATTTGGTTTCCGCTTCCGCCGGGGGAATTCCTACGATATTGAAGATACGCTTTTGCAATTCACTGTCGTGGATACGGATGGACCCGGAGGCAAGCTCGTAACCGTTCAACACTAAATCGTACAGGTCACCCTTGACCGCGCCGGGGTCCTGCTCCAGTGTGGCGTGGTACTGTTCCTGCGGATAGGAAAACATATGATGCGCCGCCTCCCAGCGGTTCTCCTCCTCGGTGAACTCGAAAAGGGGAAAGTCCACGATCCAGGCGAACTCAAAGCGGGGCGGACGCATAGCGCCCGGTGAATCGACAGCGGTACTACCGCCGGGAGCCGCTGTCGCGGTAAGTCCCAAATCCTTCCCTAACTTTGACCGTACCGCCCCCAGGGCGATGTTCGCCACCTTGCGCCGCGCATCCGCCACAATCAGGATGAGGTCGCCGGGTTTGGCACACAACCCGGTCACGATTGCCGCCGCCTGTTCTGCGAAAAACTTGGCGACGCCCCCTTCCAGTACTGGCGAAGCATCAGTACCGTTCACTTTCATCCAGGCCATACCTTTAGCCTTGTAAATCTTCGCCTGGGCTTCCAGTTCCTCAATCTGCTTCCGGGAATAGGAGACCGCGCCCATCGCGGCGCCGGGTACCACCAGCGCCTTAACTCCGCCGCCGGGGATGGTAACCCCCTTCGCGGCGGCGGTCTTCCGGTCTGCCTCGCCCTGGGCCAGCGCGTCCTTAAAGGCCTGAAAGCCGCCCGCTTCAACGTAGGGGGCAAAGTCCTGCATTGCAAGGCCGAAGCGGAGGTCCGGCTTGTCCGTACCGTACCGTTCAAGGGCTTCCTCGTAGGTGAGCCGGGTAAAATGGGCGGGGAGTTCCACATCCAGCGTTTTTTTGAACACATGAGTCATGAGCCCCTCGGTCATGGACAGCACATCCTCCCGCCCCACAAAGGACATCTCAATATCAATCTGGGTGAATTCGGGCTGACGGTCACCGCGGGCATCCTCATCGCGGTAGCACCGGGCAATCTGGAAGTACTTGTCGAACCCGGCGACCATGAGAATCTGCTTGTACAACTGCGGCGATTGGGGCAGGGCGTAGAACTTGCCCGGATAAAGCCGGGACGGCACGAGGTAATCCCGCGCCCCTTCGGGGGTGGACTTGATGAAGGTGGGGGTCTCGATTTCACAGAAGCCCTGAGCGGTCATCCATTCCCGCACCGCGAACGCCACATCGTTCCGCAGCCGCAGCCGCCGCTGCATTCCGGCGGAA
>BNVD01000339.1 GCA_025997835.1 Spirochaetia bacterium | reverse complement strand
CGGAAATATCCACCTGGGAACCGGGCCCATCGGAGCTCTTGTCGTTGGCGAGAGCCAACAGCTCCGCCAGAAAACGGCTGATAACCGTATAGGCCCCCACCCCCAGGAGAAAAAAGAACACCCCAATAACCACGGCGCGGGCCAGTGCAAGAATGCCGGCGCCGCTTACCAGCCCGATTAACAGGGAAAGGACAAAGGCCGCGCCCGCCGCAATGCCGCCCCACCGGTAATTTATCATTTAGTTACGGCTAAAGAGGCGCTTCATCATTCTGCCGATCCCCGCGTTCGCCCCCAGGTCGTTCTTTTCCATACGGCCCACAATATGCTGCACACAGAGGGAGGCTCTGCACTTGGGGTCGATTACCATGAAGGGCTTCTGCCGCAGTACGGCTTGGGAGACCATAGCGTCATCGAAGATGAACCCCAGATATTCTACCTTGAGGTTCAAAAATTGCCCGGCTATGTTGGTCATCCGGTCGGCCACCTTCTTGGCCTCAGCCACGGAGTGAACCCGGTTCACCACCAGTTTAAGCCCCATGTCCAGACTGTCAATCTCGGTGGCGATGATCTTGATGATCCCGTAGGCGTCGGTGATGGCGGTGGGTTCCGGGGTGGTAATGATCACCGCGTCATCGGCGGCGGCAATGAAGTCAAGCACGTTGCTGGAAACCCCGGCGCTGGTATCGATGATGATGATATCCGCGCTGGAGAGGGTGTCCAGTTCCTCGATGAAATTCTGCCGCTCTTCCTCGCTAAGATTGGCGATCTTGGAGAACCCCGATGCCCCTGCCACGATGGAAATGCCGTATTCGGTGTCCACCATGATTTCCCGCATGGTCTTCTGTTTGCGGATCACATGGTAGAGGTTCCATTTGGGGATCATGTTGAGCATGACGTTCACATTGGCAAGCCCCAGGTCCGCGTCCATGACCACCACCTTCTTCCCAAGCCGGGCGTAGGCCAGGGCCATGTTGACCGAAACATTGGTCTTCCCCACCCCGCCCTTCCCGCTGGTTACGGTGATGATCCGGGTCTTTTTCCCGTCCCGGACCTTGCCCTGTTTGTCGCCGATGTTCTTCTTTCTCATCATCTCCCGTAATTTTTCTGCCTGATCTTCCATCATTGTCTCCATTGAATAAGCTCAGTTTCGTCGCTGGGAAACCGTTTATCGAATTTCATCCGGTCTATTTTAAAACCTTCAAGGTTGTTTAAGAAACGCATCACACTCGCCTTTTGAATATCCTTGGGGACCTGCTGCCCTTCGGTGATATAGGACACCGCCTTGCCCTTTTCCGCCAGAGCGCTGAGTACAT
>BNVD01000338.1 GCA_025997835.1 Spirochaetia bacterium | reverse complement strand
TTGTGACCCGCATGAAAAGCAACGGGAAATATAAACGGGTAAAAAACAATCCTCATGCCAAAGACAGCCCTATTGTTTCAGACGTGGTAATTCAAATGACCGGCAATAACACCAGGAAGCAGTATCCTGAAGAGCTGCGGAAGGTTCGTTATTACGACAAAGAATTTCACCACACCTATGAGTTCATCACCAATAATTTTACATTGACTGCACAGGAAATAGCAGACATATATAAGGCACGGTGGCAGGTAGAATTATTCTTCAAATGGATTAAGCAGCATTTGAAGATCAAATCGTTTTGGGGTACCAGTGAGAATGCGGTATTCACCCAGATATGGGTGGCGCTCATTCTTTCTATTTTGCTGTGGATTTGCAGAACCCTTGACGGCATATCTGCCTCGGCTCACCAAATATTGCAGATGATTAAGACAACATTGCTTTCAAAAAACTCAATCTTTGGACTATGTACCAATACAGCACCGCCGCCTGAAATATACTCTTCTCAGCTTCTTTTCGAGGGGGTACTATGATTAAACCGGACAGCAGTGATATTTTTACAACAGAAAATTCCTTAACATGGTATTTAAGAGTGATCAGATGGGCACAACCGCCAACAAAAACAAAAATGACATTCAGTATAAAAGGCCAAACCGGCGGCGCATTGTGCTTAAATAGATAATACGTGATTGGTATTACGGTAAGATACAGGGAACCATTAAATAAATTCGGTACTTTTATTTTCCCAACAGCGTGCAGCCCGGCAACCAAGGCGTTTGCTAAACTGGCAATCCCGGAAAACAGCAGCGTCAATCTGCAAAAAGCTACGGTATATTCGGGAACATTTTTTAACCAAAATTGTAATATCGCCGGCATTTCCAGATAGAGCGGCAATCCTATTAAAAACAACATCAAATAACCATATTTCGCCGCATAGCGAATATATTTAGCCATGATTTCTTTATTACCGTTGACATAGTTAATAATGATTTGCGGTCGAAATGCCGCCAATAGGTTATTTGAAAAACTCGCTACCGCTGATTGCACTTGTCCCGCAAACCCGCTTGCCGCGTTTAGAATCGGGCCAAAAAACATATTCAATAAAATATTGGTCCCCTGTGTCCGCATTGTTGCGCTTAAGGTTCCATATAAATTAATCCCTGAATAAGTCAGCATCGGCTTGATAATTCGGCTCTACCGGCTTTTGTGTGGAAGCAGGTCAAGTCCACCGCAGAAAAATAGTATTGCCGTTCTGTAATTTTCAAAGCTCCTAAAACCACGTGCGGTTGATTTTATGTTTTGAATCACACTGTTCAT
>BNVD01000337.1 GCA_025997835.1 Spirochaetia bacterium | reverse complement strand
TTTAATTCACCGCCAATTAATGATTTCAACGCCTGGAGTATATCTTTACCAAGGTTTTTTGATTGAATTGTACTCCCTTTCACAAGACAAAGTGTTTCCAGTTCTTTCCCGGAAATATAATCAGTATTTACCAATATCATCTTCTTCTCCGCTCCTTACCTCTTTGATTCTTTCAACAAAAGCAATAACTAAAATTATAGTTATTACTACTGACACAATTAAACCCATTATTTTAAATATAATGGGAATATTAATTTTTATTAAAATTGTTCCTATTGCTATGTAATATGCAGCAATACATATTACCACAATAATAGGAGCTATTAAATTATTCAACTGTTTTCCCATTTCTCCAAAATTCCATTACATACTTTATACCATTTTTTTATATATTTGTCAACTGGCTTTATGATTTTTTCACAAAATTTTCAAGAAATTTTAGCCCCCATTGCACATAACGTGAAAGCTATACGACGTTTTTGCGGTTGCGATAAAGGAAACCGAAGGTTTCCAGCAACCACAAAAATGTGCCTCCACAAAACCCCACAAAGGGCGAAGCCCAACTGGGGTTTTGTGGAGGCCAAGCCGCTACTGCGGCGCAGCGTATAGCGTATGTTATGCGCCGTTTGGCTTGTTATATTCAGGAAATTTTTTCACAAATTTTTCACTTTTTATAATTTTCATTATTGGATTATAAAAATATTTTTTTACTTGTTCATTCTCACTATTTTTCCCAGGTTTAGAAAAATGATATGTATCTATTAAAGGAATAGTTCTATTATTAATTTTTATACTATACAAAATTGCATTTTTACCATTTATTATAGTTTCAAAATCTTCATTTTTGAAAATATATTTATCAATATATTCTGATATTTTTAATAATGCATTATCCCAAATATTATTTGTAACTATTATATCTGGGTTCAAAATTAATAATTCCTCTCTAAAAAAGTCATTGTCATTTAAATGTGAATTCTCAAAAAATTCTTTCATTAAATTTGGATCACATTTCTTTGAATCAGCATTTGAATTGCCGTATTTTGATAATTCCATAATTGCAAAACTTAATCCAGAATCAACTCCTATTTTATTTGCAATTTCATTTACTGTCGGAACGTTGTTATAAAAAAACAAAAAGTCGTTTTCAATACCATAAAGTATTTTTAATAATGGAACAAAAAAGTTTTGTTTTGATAATTTTGTTTTATGAAATATTTTCATCCATTCCTTTACTGAATACCAATTTTGTCTATCTTCTCTAGCTACAAAAAGCACTTTATGTTTTTTTATAACAACGTTCCGACAGTAAATG
>BNVD01000336.1 GCA_025997835.1 Spirochaetia bacterium | reverse complement strand
ATTACGTAAACGTGTTTTACATTTTTTTCCACTTTCCCCTTGTCAATGGCTTGCCGGTGGTAGTATACTAAATTGTGGATGCCGAAGATAAAGCGGTTTTGCGGCGGATTGCCGACGGCGTTGACAGGCTGGTCGCGGCCATCCCGAAACCGGAAAGCAAGGTTATGAGGATATTTGAGATTGCCGCAACCATTGCGGGAGCCGCCGGTGTTATCGCTATAGCGGATACCGTTGTCGGATGGTTTAAGTAGGAGGCGTTATGCAACTGTTTTTAGGTATTGTGTTGGTAGGAATTTCGATTACCCTGTTTTGCGCAATTCACTATGCAAAAAAGCACGGAATGTAATGCAGATTTTTCTGACCATCGTGTTGTTTGGGATAGCGATAGCAGGTTTCATTGCCCTCCGCAGAATGTCCAGGGATACTTAGGGGAATCTGGGAGAACGCCTATGGCGCCAGGCGCCCAAATTTCGGTGCTTGTTATGCCATAGCAGGGCGCACGTAAAACAGGAGGGTTGTTCTGTTTTACGTTTAGCGGATAGCGGGGCAGCCCTTTTTATAGAAACATGAAGTTGCTTTACAATTCGGTGATAGTCGCTTACAGGCTCATTTTACTGATTTTTTTATGATTTCCTTTGCTGTATATTCATTCACCTCAGAGTGCCTGGGGACTTCATATACTCATGGGTACGGGGATTTTCATATATGTCATGCTTGCTTCCATGCCGGATAAAAAAAGCGCCATTTTCACGGATTTTTTCAAGCAGCTTTTCTTTTTTCACGCAGGTACTTTCAGTTTGCCGGTTTTACGGATGGCGGCAAGGTGTTTTTTTTCTTCCTGCCGTATTTCATAGACCTCAATGAGCGCTTCTTCCAGTTCAGCCAAAGTAAGACCCTGAGTGGAATCATCGGGGTATTCATTGAGAAAACCTACAAAAAACGCGCCGTCCTGCCAATAAGTATATTCATGTTCCATATTTCTATAATAACCCTGACGGGTAAGGTTTGCAAGGTTGCCTGAATACGGACAGAATAATTTTGGTTAACGCATATGGTGATTGACACAACGCCATAAGCGAAAAACCTGCTCAGACTAAAGCCTACAGTGCGATTACAGCCGTCAAACTTCTTCGAGCGAAAGGCCGGCGGCCAGAACGATTTTGTCTTCCGTGAGTCCTATCGTACCGGTTCTACCGTCTCTTTGCGTTTTTTGTAATATCCCTTGCCCGCTTTGGTTTTCAGCCGCTGTGTCATCTTTTCGGTCATGGTGGCATCGGGCGCTACCGGCGCCGGTTCTTTATGCTCAATCGCCGTAA
>BNVD01000335.1 GCA_025997835.1 Spirochaetia bacterium | reverse complement strand
ATGTCAACATGGCCCAGGCCCTGAGCGCTGCGGACCTTTCGCAGCCGGTCAAAACCGAATGGTACGGCGGTAACCCCGCATCGGTACCCCTCTCCTTCATGCTCAGCCAGTTAATCGCCCACAACACCCATCACCGGGGACAGGTGTCCCAGATATTGGACGAACTCAAGATCGACAACGATTATTCGGGAATTGACGTGGCGTTTTTGCCGAAGTAAACGCGGCATCGATTGTCTAATCAAGCCCTTCTGCCGGAAATGTCTGGCGGAGGGGCTTTTTTAGAGGACGAGATTTGGTGCCAAGTTCCCTCCAACCCCTATTCTAATTTTTTAAATTCGATGATGTCTACATTTTCCCATCTATCGGTATAGGTTCCTCCCGCTGTTAAACCGATACGGATGCGTATTGATTCGGGATAATGCCATTCAGCATTGTAGGAAACATCAACATTAAGGGAAGAAAAGCCATCAGTTTTATATACCTGGTCTTGCCAATAGTCAGCCTCGGACAAGGCCCGTGAATACACAAGGTCGATAGAACCGCCAAAACATTTAAACATATCCCCCTCTTTGCCGGATAACGGGGTGGTACCGGAATAATCTACCAAAAACGGTATCGTTGCGGCCGGGTGAATAGCGGCCGATTCGTGCACCTGGGTAAAGGTATATTTTTTTATGCCCTGCGCCTGCCATAAGTCCCGTTCCCGGTTAAACGCGGCGCGGTCAAAATTGATTTGACCGGCAGCGATTCGTTCAAGCCAGTCATCGGGCAATATTTCAAAGTTAGTAACATTGATGTTCGTGAATGAACCGCCATCAGGCACTTCATCACTATACGTGTAACCCCACTCAAATGATGCTGGATAATGATATTCTGCCTAAAAGGAATACCCCAACAATAATTTTACGGTTAAAAAATTTGTTTGGATGTTCGGCTGTTCAATTTCTGCAGTTTCACCCGCCTCAGAAAATGTTCTGTTAAGACCCCATACCCAATCGGAACATAGGCCAATATCAAATATAAACCCATCGGGTTTTCCAATGTCAATTTTCCAGCCTATTCCGGGGGATGCCAATATTCCCTGAGCCGAATACGGATAATAGGCTTGTAACAGAATGCCGTATCCAATTCCCAAATCCATGAAGAATGAACCGGAAAAAGGATAATACCGGGCGCGTAATTCTCCAATCAGTTCAGTTGAAAGAAAACCGGAGAAATAGGCGCACGGTATTATCCTTTTTCCGGTTCATTTTTTATGGATTTGGGAATTGGCTACTGCATTCTGTTACAAGACTATTATCCGTATTCGGCTCAGTGAATATTG
>BNVD01000334.1 GCA_025997835.1 Spirochaetia bacterium | reverse complement strand
AAAAAAATAACTACATCACATACATTCGTAATACAGGTGATTACTAAATCTCATCCATGGGGTTATCAATGCCAAAATACTACCGCTACTTTGTACGTTTATCGCCCCATGGATGAGATTGAGTAATCACCCGAATAACGAATTTCTGTGTTGTAGTTATTTCTTTAGGGAATATATCAATCCAAATAGTTGGTATCTTTTTTAAAGACCAAAATTTTGATATTTCTATACTTTCCAACCAAGGTGCATAATAACCTAAAGCAATTGAAGTTGCCCTTTGTTGGCCATCTAGTAAGAAATATTTGTCTGTTTCACTTTTTGATAAGAGAAATGATCCTATTGGAAAACCTCGTAATAAAGAGTCCCACAAAGATTCAATCTGGCCATTTTTCCAGACAAAGCCCCTTTGTAGCTCAGGAAGTTCTACGTTGGAAGAAGCACTATTCAATTGCCATTTTGCTATTTCAACTAATTTTACAAAATTAGTATTTTCCATTTCTTATACATCCTTTAAAGCAACACTATTAACAACACCGTTTTTAGTATATGCTTTTTTATCAAACTTGTCAATAGGTTTTTCTGAAAATTTGGGATTTCCAAAATTGCACATAACGTGAAAGCTATACGACGTTTTTGCAGTTGCGATAAAGGAAACCGTAGGTTTCCAGCAACTGCAAAAATGTGCCGGAGAAAAACCCCACAAAGGGCGTAGCCCGACTGGGGTTTTTCGTAGGCCAAGCCGCTACTGCGGCGCAGCGTATAGCGTATGTTATACGCAGTTTGCCCGTACCCCACTATTTTTCCTCCTCCTTTAATCCATTATATTATAATTCTCTGTTTTATTTTTGTCAATATATTTATTTTTTTAATAATCAAAAATTGCAGTATTTGTAAAACCATTTGTACCATCGTCATCAGAAAAAGTAAATATCAATTTATTATTTTCGATTACTATGTTTGGGTCAAAACCAGTAATGGAAAAACCAAAAGGACTGTTTTCATACATAAATTGAAAATCATATTTTCTTATCAAATTATCTGTGTTTAGATCAAAAACTGCTAATTCATAATAATGATTCAAAATAATCACCCGCTCATTGATAACGTCAGTATATATTATGCGATCATATTTTTGTGATGTTTTTTTTGTTTTAAAATTATAATAATACCCCGCTGATCATGGTGAAATACGATTAATTTCAAATAATCCAGTCGATTCGGAGGAAGACGATAGAAGTGCCGTTATCAAATTTAAAAATCCATATTCTGAATTTAAAGTTTACTATGTCGGTTATTTCAAGTGGGGTGAAGGTGAATATTTTTATTTT
>BNVD01000333.1 GCA_025997835.1 Spirochaetia bacterium | reverse complement strand
GGGGCATTTTGCCGGATCCCAAGTACAACAGTGTGATCGTTTCCAAGTTTGTCAACCGGATGATGTGGGAAGGGAAGCGTTCCGTTTCCCTCCGTATCGTCCACGAGGCGCTGGAAACCCTCAGGACCAAGGCTGATAAGGAGCCCCTGGAGGTATTCCTCAAGGCGATTGACAATATCAAGCCGATGATCGAGGTAAAATCCCGGCGGGTGGGGGGCGCGACTTATCAGGTTCCGGTGGAAATCCGGGAGTCCCGGCGCGAAGCCTTGGGTATGCGCTGGCTCATCAATGCCGCCCGCGCCCGTTCCGGTCACGGCATGGGGGATCGGCTTGCCGCCGAACTTCTGGATGCGTACAATAACACGGGTACCGCCTTTAAAAAGAAGGAAGATACCCACAAGATGGCGGAGGCCAACAAGGCTTTTGCCCATTATCGTTGGTAATTTTACGGTAAACCCCTAGACAGGGTTTTCCAAAGCTGATACAGTGTTAAAGCCTTTCGAGGTTTAAAGTGATTTTTGAAAATTTTCCGGCGTATAGCGCGCTGGGAGCTGTTAGCCGTAATGCGGCTTGCCGGGAGGTGGAAACCAGACAATTCCTGGCAAGTTTGGCGTACGGAACTATCGGTGCTCCAAACCGATCATCGGGGAGACGGAATAGAGTTGTTTGGGAATTTCAGTTTCCGAGCAATTTTAATGTATTCCGAACTCCCGCTTACGTTGTAATGATGAGATAGGTGGAACAGGATAAATGGTATCACGACAGATTGCGCTTCGCGCGGCCTGAATCGTTCTCTTGCCGTTCTTTTTGTATTCCCCCTATTCCCATTAGTTTGATAATGCCGCGAACCCAAAGGTTCGATACCGGCGCCCCGTGGTACGGGTACGCCGGGTAGTCTTGTATTCTTTTGAATATCCAGGCTATACTGCATTACCCCCTGATTCGTCACCGGGTAATGTCTATACATTTGTTTTTTATGATATGCCCTAAACCTAAGGAGGACATGAAATGGCAAAAGAGAAATTTGCGAGTACCAAACCGCACATGAACGTCGGAACCATCGGTCACGTTGACCATGGTAAAACTACACTTTCGGCCGCAATTACCATGTACTGTGCCAAGAAGTACGGCGGTACCAAGGTAATGAAGTACGATGAAATCGATAACGCGCCGGAAGAAAAGGCCCGTGGTATTACCATTAATACCCGGCACCTGGAGTATGAGTCGGAAAAACGGCACTATGCCCATATCGACTGCCCCGGACATGCCGACTATATCAAGAACATGATCACCGGCGCCGCCCAGATGGACGGTGCGGTTCTGGTTGTGTCCG
>BNVD01000332.1 GCA_025997835.1 Spirochaetia bacterium | reverse complement strand
CCATACCCTTTTCCAGTTCCCGGCTTATGGTTGACGGTTTTCGGCCCAACAATGCCGCTGTTTTTGACTGGGTCTGTTTTTCTACGTACAGCAGCCTGAATATATCCATCCGCTCTACAAAAGTCATCCGCTTGTAACTCATTCTTTTCTCCTATCGCATTATATCACTTTTGCGCTAGGAATTTCCGAGTGCCAAGTATAAAACAAAAGACACAGCAGACAAAAGGAAAGGTTTATGTTTTCCTGGATGAAATACAGGTACTCCCCGGCTGGGAGAAACTGGCAAACTCCTGCTTTACGGAATTAAATACCGACCTGTTTGTATCGGGCTCAAATGCACAGATGCTTTCACCTGAATATGCGACATACCTGGGCGGCAGATACGTTATGTTTACTGTTTATCCCTTTAGTTTCAGGGAGGCACTTTCGGCATTGAAACTGCATGGGAAAACGCTTACCCCTAAAGAGACCTTTGAGCGGTATCTTGTTTTTGGGGGCATGCCCTTTATCTACCAACTATATTCTGACGATTTTTCTATCAGGCAATATTTACGCGATATTGCGGATTCCATAATACTGAAGGATATTACCGGACGTTACAATATCCGTGACATCGATTTACTGAAACGCATTATCCTTTTTTTGTGTTCCAACCTTGGGAGTATGTTCTCCACCGCCTCTATTCAAAATTATCTGAAACACGAAAAACGGAATATCTCCTGGGAGACCATCTACAACTACATTGACCATTGCAAAACCGCCTGCCTGTTACTTCCCGTCCAGCAGGAAAATCTATCGGGCAAACAACTATTAAGGGCAAGCGAAAAAATATACATCACCGACCATGGTTTACGCGAAGCAATCGACGGAAACAATCGGCGGGATATCAGCCGGATACTGGAAAACATCATCTATCTTGAGCTTCTGCGCAACAATTATCAAATTACCGTGGGAAAAATAGACGCAAATGAAATTGATTTTATCGCTCACAAAAACGGCGAAAAGGTCTATGTCCAAGTTACGTACCTACTCGCCTCTCCTGAAACAATCGAACGTGGGTTTGCCGTGTATGCTAAAGTCAAGGACAATTTCCCCAAATATGTACTTTCGATGGACGAATTTGATATGAGTCGTGACGGGATTAAGCATATCAATATTATAGATTTTTTAAGCACTCAACCAGGAGTCTATATCTGAAACACCCTATTTCACTGCTGTCCGGTTTAAATGAGAAAACAATAAAATAGCTTGTATTTTGACCCTTAAAATGGTATAAAGGATTCACCACAAATCATTATGCCATAAGGAAATACAAGCTATGAACAAGCATACCAC
>BNVD01000331.1 GCA_025997835.1 Spirochaetia bacterium | reverse complement strand
TCTTGTGTCATCAGTACCTCCACATAAACGATTATACCACAAAACCGCGCCCAAGTCAAACAAAAATACCCGTGCCACGCCCCCGCTATGGCAAAAACCGACAGGTTTCCCCGCCGGTTTATGGGTCGTTCTCTGCGTTGCTATTTAGAAAATTGGTGCCAGGCACCCCCTGCGCTTACACGCTTTCCAGCGCCTTTGCGATGCCGATAATCCTGTCCGCGGCTTCCTGCGGTTTCTCCGTGTACACCTTGCAGAGCCTGTAGAGATACAGGGCTTCATCCACGGTCTCCAGGCCGGGATACCGGTTTGTCCCATAAAGGGCAAAGACAGGAGCGTCCTCATTTGTATGATGGGTCCACTCGGTCATTTGTTGAGCCATGTATTTCTCAACCTGCGCATTGCGTTCCGCGTTATTTTCGGAGAACCCTATCTGGACAAGTTTCCAATTATAGTTTAGGTCAAGACAATACACGCCGCCCTTGAGGGGAATAGTTATGAAATCCCAGCCATCTTCATGAGGCAAATACTCAGCACCCTGAAGCACCTTTTTCACCAGCGGCACAACGCGTTCTTTGAACGTATCCAACGCCCTGTTGTCAAAATCCGTAGCGCCGCTTATCGCCAGCGCCGCCCGTACCGAGTCATCGTCCTTTGTAATCTGTTTGAAAATTTCGTCTTCCATTGCTTTATCCTCCGATTTTCCGCAGAGCGATTTTACCGCCGCGGTGAGTTGTCTAAGATTTTCCCGTACGGGATTTGTTGTTTCCGGTGTATTTTCTTGCGCACACGCCTCAAGCCAGTGAAGAATGTGGTTCCTGAACGAGAGCGGCACATAGTCGTTCTTGCCGAGGCCGTCTTTTGAAGCGTCTGACGGCTCATGTCCGTCAACGGTCAAGTAGAGTACCGGAACATGCGTACTACCATTTTTCGTCTGGGCAAATTTAAAGTAATCGGCAAGCTGTTCCCGCTGGTCTCCGGCCCATATCTTGACCTCGATGGGAACAAAAATCTTGTTCTTGTCGTCTTCAAGGACGATGTCGATGCGGCGGTTTTCGTTGATGACGTACTCCGTCGTTACCTTTGTGTGTTCACTGTCAAGCGCCGGGCGATCCGGCAAGGCTATTGTCTTCCAAAAAGCCTTAAGATAACGGCTGCCTTGACCGTGCGTTCCCTGCGGGTTCATCAAGTCCGCCAATACACGGCACATGATGACCTCTTTGTGCGCAATACCAGCGACCTTGAAGAGATTGTACTTCTCCCCGGTTTTTTGCCACTGCGCTTCGTACCGCTTGATGATGTCCGTAACGCCGTCCAACAACCGGGCGGCGTTAGTTTCC
>BNVD01000330.1 GCA_025997835.1 Spirochaetia bacterium | reverse complement strand
ATGTGTCCGATGGCCAATATAGGCAACATGAAAGGCATCTTTTGGACATCCGTCGTGCCGGTAATCGCCTTTGCGTGAGAAAGCTTTTTCAACGCCGTGATAAATAGAAGGGGCTTTTACCACTTCCAAAGCCCGAAAAGCGTCATCAAAATCGGCTATGGCAGCACGGTAACTGGCAAGGGCTTCTTTTTCTTCGGGATAGCCGCTTTCAAGCTCCTGAGTAACAAAGGTGTATTCGGCAAGGAACATGAGATACGGCTCGACGGATGCAGCCGCTTCGGTAAAGGCATCCATAGCCAACGCAATGCCTTCCTCAAAATCCTCCAGCCCCTGTTCTGTTTGGCCTCGGGTACGCCGGGCTATGCGCCCGGAAGCAATCAAATCACCCGCATAATTGAGGCTATTTATCAAACCAACCGGGTCCAAACTCAGCCTCCGCCTCACTCAGGTTGTACCCCTAGCTTCGTAAAAAATCAGCCCCGACTTTTTCTTTCATGAGTTTGGCCAACCAGGGAAGCATGGGGATTTTCGCCCGATACCATGCGCCAGCTTCTTCCTTATCGCCCGTCTCCCGCCTGACGATGAATTCATGACTAATCGCAAGGCGTTCTTCCAAACTCATTTTCTGTGTCGTCGTATCAAGCTCCGATTCCTCAATTATTTTCCGGCAGATATTTAGAACAATAGTCTTTCACCTTGTCTATTATCTCTAGTAAAACAGGCGTGTATTTTATTACACCTGCGAAAAATTTGGGAATTTCTTTTATTTGATACTCATGAACAATATTATTTCTTAAATCTTTTATGGTATGCAGCAAATCTGCGGATTGGACTATTCCGCGTTTCGCGGCGCGGTTCATTATATCAATAATGGTGCCTATGTCTTCAGACTCGACAGTATCTATGCTTCTCAATACTTTATTTACAAGCATATCGGTTGTTCTGGCATACCTTGATGTCAAAACTTCAAGTTTATCAAATTCTTCGGCTGAATAAGTGTCTTTTTGACCTATGTTTTTGGTTTGCTCATAAGATCGTTTTACCCAATCGGCGCTCAAATTAAGGGCATTAATATTTTCCCACAGTACATTTATGTGCAGATCATTCATTTTAACTGTATTCCTTCTTCAACGGCCAATCTAAAAAAAGCTTCATGACTGTCTTTTGAAGTAACTATATCTATTTTTTGTTCGCCGATTCGGTTGCAAATAAACCGTCTTACCTGTATTTTTTGCAGTATGTCCTCGTCTATTTTTTCAGAAAGGATGGCAATATCAATGTCACCGCCTTTTTGGCTATCGTCTGTTCGGGAGCCAAAAAGCCAAACAGTGGCATTGGGATCGGTGTTCC
>BNVD01000329.1 GCA_025997835.1 Spirochaetia bacterium | reverse complement strand
GTAAATCTACCGGTATCAGCATCGGCGTCTCCCGATCTATCTCCACAAATCGTATTCCCATACCCCCTTTTTACCATATTTTGTCGGTGTGTGGCGATCCCCTGGGAAAGTGCGACAGGCTGCTAGGAATTTCCGAGTGCCTAATATTAACTCATTGGGGATTAAATGACAAGGGGGGTAATATGTCATTTGTGTATACTTTTTTATACCATTTTCTTGGGACACCAGGCAGCCCAAATTTCACATAACGTGAAAGCTATACGACGTTTTTGCAGTTGCGATAAAGGAAACCGTAGGTTTCCAGCAACCGCAAAAATGTGCCGGAGAAAAAACGCACAAAGGGCGTAAGCCCGACTGCGTTTTTTCGTAGGCCAAGCCGCTACTGCGGCGCAGCGTATAGCGTATGTTATGTGCAGTTTGGGCTGCTTTTATAATTTTATTGTATTATACCCCATAAAACATGCCATATTATATCCGTGAAGGTATGTATTAATACAGCACCTATAAAACCATATTTTTTAAAATAATATACGGCAACAATGGATACAAAACCATTTAATCCTATTATTATTCCCCACATAGGCAACGAAATTTCATAAATTGTTTTATAATTATAAAGCATCATAACTGACGGTATATGCCCTAACGCAAATATTATTGCAGAAAATATTCCAATTATCAAAAATAATATATTGCGGTTTTTTTCTGTTTTTATAATTTTTGAGAAAATCCATACCCAAAATGAAACAAAAAATAATCTGAACATTAATTCTTCGCCAATACCTGCATTTATTGATACAAACAAAGAAGCGGGGAATGGCGGATGCGTATATAATGGCATCTTGAACAATTTATTTAACAAAATATCAACAGCAATAAATATTATTCCTACTCCAATACCTGCTGAAATTATTTCCAATATATTTTTAATGTTTTTTATTTCGTTATTAACAATTTCTTTAAAACCATTTTTTCTTGATAAAACAATACCTAAAAAACCAATTCCTCCATAAAAAAATATTACTATAAGAGCATTTATCAATGCCAATAAAGGTCTTGAGACAGGCATATTTTGTTCCGGCACATATGCCCCTCCAGGCAGTAAAACATATATAAAGGCACAAACACTTGAAACAAGGATTAACCAAAAATACATTTTCAAAGAATCTGATATTTTTTTCATCAATTCCTCCATAATCCTTATACATTTTTTCATTAATTCTGTCAATACAGTTTCTTCATATATTTTCCAACCAGTTCAGCCCAAATTGCACATAACGTGAAAGCTATACGACGTTTTTGCGGTTGCGATAAAGGAAACCGCAGGTTTCCAGCAACCGCAAAAATGTGCCGG
>BNVD01000328.1 GCA_025997835.1 Spirochaetia bacterium | reverse complement strand
CCCGCGGCGGCCCCCACCAGGGTACGCACCAAGGTGTTGAGGCCCAGGGGAGAAGCGGAAAGGAAATCCAGAAAGAGGCCGGAACAGAAGCCCGTAAGCTGGCCGGTCATGGCGCCGTTCACGTAGGCGCTATACACCAGTATCCCCAGAGCAAGATCCGGTACCGCGTGATAAATCGTTACCCTCGAAACCAGAATCGCCAGCTTTGAAAACAGGGTGGATTGCAGTATTCCCGCAAGTACGGCAAACACCGTAGCCCAAACAACATTTTTGGTCATGGCCGCCCCCCCTCGCCAGACTCGACGCGAGCCGCCTCAATGATAAAGACATATTCCAGCCGGGAAAAATCAATGGCGGGTTTCAGTTCCACTTCCATAGAAGACTCATCTTCCTTATAGAGAATCCGGCTTATCCTGCCGATGTTGATTTCCCCGGGGTAAACCGCCATATCTTCCCCCCCGCCCCCGATACCGCTGGTAACCACCATATCCCCAAAGTGAATTTCATCACGGGCGCGTTTGCTGATAAGCCGCATGATCAGGGGATATTCGCTCTTGCCCTGACCTTCCACCAGCCCGTCAAAGCGGGAAGATGCAAACCGGGCGGGAACAAAGGAACTGATATCATACACCGGCATGATGAGGCTTTCCACATACCCCGCCTGAACCACCTTACCCACCAGGGCCTGCATACCGTCCTGAAAGGCCAGGACCGCCATGTTGTAGGTGAGGCCGTCCCGCTTTCCCTTGTTGATCACAAAAGATGAAAAGAGATTATCCGGATCCCGGCCTATGATTTGCGCGGGAATATGCCGGTACCGGATCTGTTCGGTAAACCCCAACTGCTGGCGGAGGCGGTAGTTTTCCTGGCGTATCTCCGCCGCGCTCCGTTCAAGCTGTTCGTACCGGGTGATCCGCTCGGATACTTCTTTATAGGCCGATTGTAACTCCGCCAATTCCTGGACGGAAAGGACCACCCGGGAAATCTGGGCGGCGGCGCCGGAGATGCCCCCCCGGATGCCGGAAAACATGGATAATCCCACATCTTTGATATTGATAACAAAACTTAAATTGGATAAAAACAGCAGGGTAAATGATATAAACACCAAGGCGGCGAAAACATAAGTGTCCGCATTGACATGCTTCTTCTGCCTCCTCCCCCGGTCAAGTTTCATTTCCGTTTATCCGTTCAGGTTATCATAGATACTGCGGGAATTATCAAAGCCCTTGGCGTTTTCAAAGTATTTCCCCGCCCCCAGCGCGACACAATCCAGGGGCCGTTCGGCGAGAATAACCGGCACCCCGGTCTCCTTGGAAATAAGCTTGGGCAGCCCCTTGAGGAGTGAACCGCCGCC
>BNVD01000327.1 GCA_025997835.1 Spirochaetia bacterium | reverse complement strand
AGATACAAAGAACTAAAGTTTTAGGCGTATTCAACCGAAATATATACGGTACTGATCTTGTCAAGGAGGACAAAGATGACCCTACGGCCCCATTTTAGTATGCCCGCATCGATTCGTTTTGTCCCTGATATGAGTATTATCGGTCAGTCAGGACCGCTCCTTGACACCTGTCTCCGTATTTGCTATAGTTGTTATAGAGATCATTTACGGGGATAGGGAATTTAGATCAGAACCAGCATCTGGCTTTAAGTTCCCTTGAGGGAACTCAAAATAATATGCAAGGAGTTTCTGATGAAGAAGAAAATTGCGATCTTTGCACTAGTCGCGCTGATTAGTGCCCTCTCCCCGCTTTCGGTGTTTGCCGCCAAAAAGCCCAAAAAGTCCGATCCGCCCCCCGCGCCGGCAGAGCAGCCCCTGACCGTAGAGCCCACGCTGACTCCCACCCCAGAGCCGGTTTCTACGGCTCCCGTGAGGACTGATGCCACACTGCCCCTGTCTGAAGGAAGGCAAGCGGCTTGGAGTCGTGAGCCGGCGCCGCAAACAGACCCAACGAAAGGAATCCCTGACTGGGTAATTAAACCCGAGGTAGTAGACCAAATCCTTCTCGGAAATGGTACCTTCACGGAAAGGCGGGATGCTGATAATAAAGTTGTCATCGACCGTAACGGGGTGCTTACCGGTATGGGAAGCGCAAAAGCCATAACCTATCAGAAAGCGATCCAACTGGCCGAATCCCGTGCCCGTCAGGATATCGCAATCCAGCTTGATAGCAAGGTACAGGCCAGAATCAGGGATTATACGGAAACCAGAGAGAGTGGTGCGCGTCAGTCTGATTCTTCCATAACCAGCATCGCGGGGTCTCAGGCAACCAATATCTCCATAAGCAATGTAAAGGTGGAGAAGCGGGAGCAAAGTCCGGACGGTACCTGGTGGGTTTTGGTCACCTGGAGGCAAGCCCAGGAAACACCAAGTGATGATGAGAGTTATCGCGAACGGGCTATGAACGAGTTCAACCTGATGGAAGGGGGGGTAACACCCGCCGCAGCGGCAACCCCTACTCCGGCGACGCCCGTTGTAATAACGGCGCCCGTAGCAGTGACGGGGGTATCCGCCGCCACAGTGTCGCCCGTCGGCAACTCCAGGGATGAGCAGGCAGCGCCTGCCGCCTTGAAGCTCCACATAGTAAGCGAATAATGGGGTGCGGTTGTACCCGAATCCCTTACCCTGGTAAAAACCTGGGTAAGGGATTCGGGTATTAACTACGAGAGATAATGGGAGGTTGAGTATGAAAAAGGTTTTAATAGCGGCAATTTTGGTAGCGTTGTTCTGTACAGCCTGTGTGACAACCAAAACCAGGCGGG
>BNVD01000326.1 GCA_025997835.1 Spirochaetia bacterium | reverse complement strand
ACAGCGCGATCAACAAGATCGAAACAGCAATGATCTTTTTCATTTGTATCTCCTTATTTGTTTTTTCTCTCTCTCACGCACCAAGTAGAATCGGTATTGTTTTTTTCATCATAATTTTCCTCCTGTTTCTGTTTTCTTAACTGAAAATAATATGGCAATATATAATCTGCCAGCAGGTTTATGTAAAACTTGTGTAAAATCGAAGCGCAGATACAGCCTGCGGCAAAGCCCCTGTGCGGACCGGACCGGCGGCCTGCCTTGATACCGGTTATGGGAAGCTCCCCGGCGTTGGTTTCCAGCCCGGAAGCTTCCCCGGTCAATCACCCGGATGATCCCCCGCCGCGCCACCGGTATATGCCGGCTAACGCGTTTCTATCAAATAACCCAAATCATCCTTGATCAAACTTCCCGCCCCTGCTATACTTAAAGAATATTTTTGCACGGAGTCTTGCAGATGGATGTACTAAGAGTTCTGCTATTGGTTTTTTTCGTGATCGTCGCCTTTTTGTTGATCCTCCTGGTTTTGATTCAGAACGAGGAAGGGGATAGCTTGGGGGGCATCTTTGCCGGGGGCAGCGGGTCCGCTTTTGGGTCCCGGTCCGGGAATGTGTTGACCAGGACCACTTCGGTCCTGGGGGCCTTGTTCCTGATTATCAGCCTGAGTCTTGCGCTGGTGAACCGGACCCCTGCCGGGTCGGGGGTGGAATCTGCGGGGCGGCAAATCTCCCCTGAGGCGGACAACGATTGGTGGCAGGGAGACGGCGATACATCGCTTGAGGCTGTGCCGTCAGAGGCTGCACCGCTTGAGACTGCGCCGTCAGAGGCGGCTTCGGAATTCATTTTCCCCGAAAGCAGTACGCCTGAAAGTGAATTTCCCGCCGAAGAAGCGCCTTCGGGAGAGTTTTAGCTTAGCGCGTTCCGCCGGAACAGGGAGGTTTGGCGGAACCATCCGATAAAAGGGGGGTGGGGATGTTCCTTTACGATGTGTACGCGCCGGAATTTGTCAAAATTGACCTGGAAGCGGAAGATAAAGACGAAGCTTTTGAGGAATTGGTGGATCATTTTTGCGGTGCGGCAAAAATAGATGACCGGGGAAGGATTCTGGAAGCTATCCGGGACCGGGAGACCAAGATGTCCACCGGTATCCGTAAGGGTATCGCCATTCCCCACGGGAAAACCAGCGCGGTTGACCGCCTTTACGGGGTATTGGGGGTTTCCAAACAGGGGATTGATTACGATGCTCTGGACGGAAAGCCGGTGCATCTGTTGTTTTTGATCCTGACGCCGGAACATGAATCGGGGAATCACCTTAAAATCCTGAAGCGGCTGGCGGAGTTGTTGGATAATCCCGAATTTTATACGG
>BNVD01000325.1 GCA_025997835.1 Spirochaetia bacterium | reverse complement strand
TGATAACAATCATTGCAATGTTTATTCCGAATAAATTCATTTCAAGTATTAGCATCGTCATTGGTTTAGCAGGCGGATATCTTCTGTCTGCAATCTTTGGCCGTGTAGATTATTCCGCAATTGCCGCCGCCCCGATTATCAATCTTCCGGTTTTTGTGACGCCCAAGTTTAACGGCACAACTATTCTTGTTTTTGCGTTGGTATCTTTTGCCACCATTTGTGAACACATAGGGCACACCATGGTAACAGGTCAAATAATTAACCGCGATGTTGTAAAAAACCCCGGCCTTCACCGGACCATTCTTGGTGATGGTCTTGCAACCGGAGTTGCGGGTATCTTCGGTTCAGTATCAAATACCACTTATGGTGAAAGCCTTGGGGTAATGGCAACAACAAAAGTATTTTCGGTTTTTGTGTTTATTTTTTCCGGCGTGTTAGCAGTTATTCTGTCGATTTTTGGCAAACTTGGCGGCGTATTACAAACCATACCGGCCCATGTGTTAGGCGGCCTATGCATCCTCCTTTACGGTACCATTGCGGTTAATGGTTTGAAACAATTGATTGTCAACAAAGTTGATTTTGATAAAACCCGCAATCTGATTATCGCGTCGGTCATCTTTATTCTTGGATGCGGCGGCTCGGTGTTTCAGCTGCCCGGAAGCCCCTATCCGTTGTTGACTTCAATTGCCTTCGCCGCCATTGTGGGTATCATTCTCAATTTGGTGCTGCCGAAAGAAAAAGAGAGCAGCTAAACTGCTTCTGATCTCAGAAACAACTTTACCGAAATATCCCGCCAGGTACACGAGACGAACGAACCGGTTTATTTGACCAAAGATGGGCGGGGTGACATAGTCGTTATGAGCATGGAAGCATACGAACAGGACCGTGCGGACCGAAGGTCCAATGAGTCAGAAGTCTATCTCAAACTGAAAGAGGCTGAGATAGAAGCGGAATCTACCACAAAACGGTACAGCCTTGAAGAAGTTATGGATAGCATGGAAAAAATAATAACGGAAGCCGAAAACCGGCAGAAAAGAACCCACAAGAAGCTATAAGGGAATCTCTAAAAACTTCAGTTTTTAGAGATTTACCGCTTAAATCGGACTTTGGTCCGCGGCATTTGCGCAGTCTTTAGACGAGCATCGGACTTTAGTCCGCTGCAGGGGCACCGTAAAAACTAACCGAGTTTTTAGAGGTGCCCATAAATGTATAGTCTTGTGTATTTACCATCGGCATTCACTGCTGTCCGGTTTAATCATAGTAACCCCTCCAAAAGAGGCTGAGAAGAGTATATTTCAGGCGGCGGTGCTGTATTGGTACATAGTCCCAGGATTGAGTTTTTTGACAGCAATGTTGTCTTAAT
>BNVD01000324.1 GCA_025997835.1 Spirochaetia bacterium | reverse complement strand
GCGTGTTGTGGATGCAGGCGGCGGCATCCTTGTGCCCGGCTTTATTGATGTACATGCCCATACGGACAGCGACCTCCCCTGCGCCGAAAAATTTCTCGCCCAGGGGATTACCACCGTATTGAGCGGCAACTGCGGTTTTAGTCCGGTGAACCTTGACGAATTTTTCGCGGATTTTGAACGTACCGGTTACCCGATAAATCAGGCGGAACAGATAGGGCATACGGATCTGCGCAGAGTAGTTGGCCAAGGTGATGTCTACGCTCCGGCAACGAAAGCGCAGATTGAACAGATGAAGGTATTGATACAACAAGCCCGGGGCGCGTGGGGGCTTTCCTTTGGGCTTGAATACGCGCCGGGCGCACCGCCTGAAGAAGTGCGTGAACTGGCGCGGACGGCTGTTGATGCGGGACGCCTCATTTCAATCCATATCCGTTCCATAAAAACAGATGGACTCAGGTCGCTGGAAGAGGCGCTGGAGCTTGCCGTTATTACCGGTGGGCGCGTTATCATTTCGCACCTGGTGTATATGTTTAACGGCCCGCTGGTTAAACAGGCAACGGCGATGATTGCCGAGTATCAACAGCGCGGTTTTGATGTTTGGGTGGACAGTGGTGTGTATACCGCTTTTTCAACCTATGCCGGAACGCCGGTGTTTGACGAAATAGTATTCACAAAATATGGCTATTCTTTCGACAAGCTGCGCGCCGCCACCGGCAAGTACGCGGGGCAAATCCTGGACCGGGAAAAATACCGCGAGGTACGCCGTGACTCCCCCCGCGACAGCTTTATTTACGAACCGGGAACGCCCCAGGATATTTACGACGCCTACACGCTTCCCGGTTTAATGGTTTCTACCGATGGTGGAAAAGCGCCGCCCGGCACCGGTCACCCGCAGGGAGCCGCCACCTTTCCCCGGTTTTTCCGTATGATGGTTAAAAGCGGCAGGATGTCGTTCCTGGACGGGCTGCGCCGCTGTAGCCTTATTCCGGCAAACGCGCTACACTTACCGCACAAGGGGCGCATTGCCGAGGGGGCCGACGCCGATCTGGTTGTGCTGGATTGGGACCGGCTTGAAGAAACGGCGGACTTCCCCGGTTCAGGCGATCCGGGTTCGCCGCCCCGCGGGGTACGCCATGTTTTTGTAAACGGCGTACAGGAAATTGAAAACGAAAAGCGTATCCCCGGTGTTCTTGCGGGAATGTGTTTAAGGCACCTCTAAAAGGAAGGAATAGCATGGTATCAAAGAAAGAATTAGTGTTACAAGCGTTTAATAACGAGGAGACAGAACGGGTGCCGGTAGGTTTCTGGTTTCATTTTGTGCCGGACGAGATTATCGACGCACTGGATCATCCCGAACTAAAACTT
>BNVD01000323.1 GCA_025997835.1 Spirochaetia bacterium | reverse complement strand
CGACACGCTTTTTCTGCATGGACGTTTGCAGCAAAGCGTGTCGTCAAAAAGGCGGCGGGCGTTTTCGTCCAGGGTATCGCGCAGGGCCGCGCACTTTTTGCAAAAGGCCTCCCATTGGGGGAGGACCTTTACGGCGATTGCTTCAAGCCCTTTCACCTGATCGGAAAACTGCGCAGTTCCGGCAAGCCAGATCAACGACTCTAAACAAGACTCCGTATCGGCAGACATCCAGCGGCAGAGAAGTTCCCGTACGGGGTGATGCCAGATTTGTTCCCCGGCACGGTCATCCTCGTTGGGGCCGTAGTGCGCCGTGCAGGAGGCGTATTCGCTGAACAGGGCGGCAATGGCGGATGCGTTTTCTTTGCCGTAGTAAGTTTCCGCATAGCCTTTACGCCATTCGTTTACATCAACCTTACCGGTCCGCCAAAATTCGCCGGCTAAATCCAGCATATGCACATGGGGCTTAACACTGCCGCTGTTGATAATCCAATACTCCCCGGCGCCGGCTTCCAGCGCCTTTCCCAATTCGGAGGCCAAAAATTCCGCCGGGTTTGGAAACATGGTAAGGTGATTTGACGCCTGAAGGTCGTGGAATGAACAGTGATAGTAAATTCCGTGGGGACCGGCGTCGCCATTGGCGGGCAGCGAATAAAGGCGCGGATTACTGTTCCACTGCCGACGCGATACCATGCACCCGTAGCCGTTATCTGCCCATATTTTGATAACTCCGGCAGGAAGACGTAAATGCCCCTCCCGGTACAACGCGGTAAATTCGCCGTACACATTGACGCAGCAGACTGGATTTTCAACATGACGCTTGAGTATCTCATACTGACGGCTGATAATATCGCTGATAAGCGCGCCCCGCCAAGTCCCCGTTAGTCAAAGCCCGCTGTTTGCAGCTCAAAAGCATTATGCTGCTTTCTGTTGCCGGAATAAGGAACTGCCGTTCCCATGTATGAAAGTCAGGCCCGTCGCCCAATACCCGCAGGTACGAAACCAGTGCGGTCAGACAAAACTCAGTCAGGCGTATGTCCGTCAGGCAGTCTCCCCGGTAATAGCCGGTCCATTTATCATGCTCCGCTTCGGAAAGCGCCGCAACTCCCTCTTCATAACAGGAACGTGATTTTTCCGCAAGGGTGAAAGCCTTAGCCATATCGCCTGACGCAAAGGCGCGGAAACTTTCGCAGAACGCCGCCGCGCCCGCCGCGCCGCTTTGCTGCAAACGTCCATGCAGAAAAAGCGTGTCGTCAAAAAGGCGGCGGGCGTTTTCGTCCAGGGTATCGCGCCGGGCCTGACTTTCATACATGGGAACGGCAGTTACTTATTCCGGCAACAGAAAGCAGCATAATGCTTTTGAGCTGCAAACAGCGGGCT
>BNVD01000322.1 GCA_025997835.1 Spirochaetia bacterium | reverse complement strand
TTCATCTTGATGGTGTCGTTATGTTCTGCTAACTCAACATCCTCCTCCTCCTCCCCAGCGTTATTAGAGTTAGTGCCGGCAGGATCGGGATCATCCGCCGGGCAGCCCGTAAACAGAACCAATAAAACGCTAACCAATACAAAAAATAGCCGTTCTGTTTTTTTGCACATACTCTTACTCCCCTTAATCATAATCCCGTCCGATATAAACAACGTTATATCCGTAAAGAATTCTGGAAATCTGCGAAAGATAGAATTCCGCCGGCGGATCGCCCGCGCCAAAGTGATTGGGTTTGGTCATTTTTAACCCTGCCCGGTTACTCAACGCATAGTACATAACCACTCCGTAATTCCCCTTCAGGTGATCATCCATCCGCTGTTGTATACCGGGGCCGGGACGTCCGGGGGGCGGGCGCGGACCGCCGGTTATGTCGCTTATAGCCACCGATGCCGGGCCGAACTTCGAACGGGGTACCCCGGTGCTGCCCGATGCCGGCTTCCAGCCGCCGTAAGTGGACTCGTAAAAATAATCTATGATATCATTCCGAACCACCGTCACCGGCTCTGTTTTACCGGTCGGGGTAAACGCATAGGTCGCAACAAAACTACTGGCGGCAGCGTGCTCATATACTTCGTTGAACCATTCCTTGGGGTTGCCGTCCGCGTCCTTGTGCACATCCTTCATCGCTTCTTTCAACTCGTACGCAAAACGCAGAATGTTCTTTGAGTTCGCCTGGCCCGACGCATTTGCCCACCGCGACTCCTGGCCGCCGTTTGCATATTCCTCGTCATACGCCACGCCGTCGAAGGGACAATACCGGTATATCTCTTTTATCTGCTCAATTAGTTGGGCTACGGTTTCTTCCCGCCAGGGATACTCCTCCCCGTATTGCGCCTGCCACCAGGCGTTCCCCTGTCCCCATTCGTACAGATTCGCGACTCCCCCAAAACCGCTCGGAACTATCGAAAACAGCACTTTCATCCCACGTTCATGCAGGGGCCTATAGTACGTATCATAGTTATTGATGTATTTTCCGGTATTCGCGTAGCTGTCAATATGAATATGAGGACCGGTTTTGTTGCAGTAGGGTTGAGCGCTGTCCCTGGCACAGTCAGTGATTTTCAAGCGGAAGCCGTACAGCATGACATAGTGGTCAAAAAACGGCGTACCATTCTCATCGTCCAGTTGGTAGCCTATCTGCACACGGGGATCCGGCCAGGGTTCCTGCCACAAAGTTTGTATGACCCGCTGCGGGCTGGTTTTGTGCACATTCATCTTGATGGTGTCGTTATGTTCTGCTAACTCAACATCCTCCTCCTCCTCCCCAGCGTTATTAGAGTTAGTGCCGGCAGGATCGGGATCATCCGCCGGGCAGCCCGTAAACAGAACCAATAAAA
>BNVD01000321.1 GCA_025997835.1 Spirochaetia bacterium | reverse complement strand
TTGTTGTAAATCATATCTCTGCTCTAATAATATCTTTAATTCTTTTTTTAATTCTGCCTTTTCCCTTTCAACCTCTGCTGGCATTGGAAGTGACACCACAGATACCCTCTCATACCTTTCTAATACTGAACAAATCTTTTCAAGTTCTGAACCCGCATCTGGATGTTCATATCCTCCACATATAGGACAAATGTTTTTGTTTTGAGAATTTTCTTTCATCCACACAGATATTCCTAATCTTTCTACTTTCCTTTTTGTGCTATTTTGAAAGCTCGAAAGGTTTTTTTCTAATTGCTCAATATCTTTTTGGCGTTTTTGAATTTCTGCAATATCTTGTGATAATTCGTTCTCTTGTTCTTCAAGTCTATAAATTTCAGTACGTGCCTGAGTTAAAGTTTCAACGCTTGTTTTTGGAGCATTTGGGGCTTCTCTCAAAATCCCTTTTGCAATAAGCAGCAATGTATCAATGCTTTTTTCAGAAGACAAATCACCGGAATATAGGCCATATTCACTAGCAACATTCAATTGGCCTAATAAGTTTTGCAACCATTCATTTGAAAGTGTTTTTGCTCGTTCATATTCTCTTCGGCGGCGTAATAATTCTTTATCAACTTCTTTAAGTTCGTTACGAGCCTGAATCATCTCTATCGTTTCGGCTCCAAGTATAAACGAAAACCAGTTTCTAAGTTTTTCACGATGTTCTGTTTCGTGCGTTTTATAAAATAGAATATTTTGATTTGCAACGATGTCTTGACTTTGGAACACAAGATGTGTTAAATCACGAAAGCTTAATCGGTCATTATATGCACCGTCATTCTCATCCCGATTTAAATATGGAACAATAGCAATTGAATCTAATAACCCTTTTATCCCAGTGACATTCTGGTTTTTTGCTTCAATCATTGTAGGAATAGCGAGCGTTTGACCTCGTGTAACAAAATACTCTTGTGAAACTTGTACTCCATTGGGGACTTTTCGGGCTAGAAGTATTTTTTCCGATTCTGTACAAATAACAATACCATACCATGATGCATTATCACGAATGATTTCAATAGGAATAGAACAAGTTCCTGACCCCAAACAATAATCTATAATTGGAATAATAGCAGATTTTCCTGTCCGAGATGCACCAGTAATTACATTTACTTTTCCAAGATGAAAAGTAATTATTTGAGGTGGAAAATTAGTCTTCCTTGGCCAAACAATCAATTGTTCGATTTGAAATTTCATTATAATACAACTCCTAAGTATGCGGTTAGTGTTGATAAATCACATTGAGCAAACCATTTGCCTAATATTTCAGCTTTCTTACCGATGCTCTGTACACTTATGCCTTTAGAAGCCGTTTCTTTTTTTATTCTCAAACTGGCAGGGTAAAGCTTTGCAGTATCTGAATCCCATGCCAATA
>BNVD01000320.1 GCA_025997835.1 Spirochaetia bacterium | reverse complement strand
TGTCAATAACCGGCGAAAATGTCACCCCCCAAGGCTCTAAATTCTCGAGGGAAAATGTCACCCCCTGCCGACAAAAGGCTGGGGAATGGCCTTTCCATCAGCCAAGTAAAAATTGGTCAGGAGTAACTTCGTAACCGCCGGTAAGCCTTGGGAATCATTGAGAAAATCAAGTGGTTTTACCGGATAGTATTTTTTATCATACAACGCGCGAAAACCGATCCGTTCGCTGAACATAAAAACAATCTTTTTTTTGGCGATTGCTTTATCAGCGTCAATTTCAAAGGTGATGTTTTGAAACGAGAAACAGCCGTCAGACCTTTGGTCTGCGGCATCAGTTGTGCGTTCGTGCTTGACCGCAAGCAGGGTGTCAAGATTATTTTCCCCAGAAAGTGGTACAAACGAGGTTTCAGCAGACTCAGGTTCGACCGCAAAATGCTGGTTAAACCAGTCCATAACCTGGGGGGCAAGGACATTAAAAAGCTCCATAGTTGTTATGCCATTGAGCTTGAAGTAGGTGGGGAGGCGATCCTGCAAAGTACCCCACACACGCTCTATACGGCCCTTGGCTTGTGGCGAATGAGCCATGATGAGGTTTATCCCCAGTTCATCGGCTATGGCCCCGAACCGCGTTTTATCGAGCGACTTGCCGGCAAGCTGCTCGTCAAGGGTCCAATGCTCCGGTTTCTTGTTGTTTACGAAGAACAACCCGGCTTTGTCGGTGTATACATCAATCGGAATGCCATAATTCGAGAGTACCTGCCTGAGTGCCTCAAGATAACCTTGGAGACATTCGTTTTGGCACATATAAAGCCCGACAAGCCGCCCCGTTGCATCGTCAATGTACCCGTGAAGGGCCTGCCGGGCGCCCGTCCCCCACCAATCGTAGGGCGTTGCATCAGCTTGCAGCAGTTCGCCAAAGGCGCTCCGCCGTTTTCGCCGCTTAAACAGTCGTCCCCCCTTCCGATGCGTCTTTTTAGACACGATTCCAGCGTCTTTCAAAATGGCCGAAAGGGTTGTATACCCAATCTTGATGTTTTCCCGCTCCAGAAGCAGCTCCCGAAAATAGGTAAAATTGGCATCATCATAGTTGCTGCTTCGTTTTAGTCCAATTATTCGCCCCCGCAGCTCTTCACTTTTGTAATTGGCGGGATGCCGTCCCGAATTCCCGTGAATCACCGCCCCATCGCCATTTTCACGTACCGCCCGTTTAAGCCTTTTTACCTGCCGTTCTGAAATACCCAGTTTCTTGGCCATAAAGCTTACTGTGTATTTCCCGTCTAGTGATCCGGTGATCAGGGTTAGCCGCCCCAGTTCTTCTTTGCTCATAGTGTATTTCACCCTCCTAAGCTACCACGGGGGGTGACATTTTCCCTCGTGGTTCTTAGAGGTGACATTATCGCTTGTGATTCACA
>BNVD01000319.1 GCA_025997835.1 Spirochaetia bacterium | reverse complement strand
GGCTGCCCACGCAATCGCCATCGGGCTCTTTATGCCCGGCAACGAGAAATTGAGTACCCTGAAGGATAAAATCAAGAACAGCCTGGGGAACGGCAACGCTCATAGGAACTTCCTGCCGGCACGATGAATCAGGCGAATCATTAATATTCGAGCTTAATCCCTTCTACGCCTTCAAAACGACTATTGAGATTCTGACCCGGAGGGATATAGCCCCAAGACTCATGAGTCCGGTTGGAATGAAGGTAGATACGGACATGGCTGAATTCGCCATCCTTGTAATACACCGTCAGGAAAGGCCAGGTACTGCGGGACGCGAGGCGGACCGCTTCACCCTTACTCCCGGAACCATTAAACCATTCCATGGGGATATAGGCCTGGGCGGTTCCAAGTGCGCCCCGCCGGTAGGTAACCACATATCCCAAGTCACAGGTATAGATTTTTTGCACCGGGACATTCACATAGTAATATGGCGATGCACCGTTGCGGGCAGGGGTGGCTTCCTGGGCAAGGGCGGGGAGTGTCATCAGCGTTAACGCGCAGATGGTGATTAAAACACGGGCTTTCATATCGATCCTCCTGAAGTCGGCTTTCATTATTGTGAAGTATAGCGGGGCTTTGGAGATTCTGCAAGTACGTGGCGGATATACGCCCCGCAAAAAAATCAACTATACTTTCCGTATGCAGTATTCACAGTGTTCTTTACGGATGATTTTTTTGTCTCTTGCGCTGGCGTTGGCCCTTGGTGCCCTGACGGGGTGCGGGAAGCGGGACGGAGCGGGGCGGTCGGTGACGGTGTTTTCCGGGACGGCGGCGGCAACGGGCCGGGCGGTGGAGGAATTGGCGGATTACCGGATTGCCTATTTTGCGGCGGTGGAGGCGGCGGATGGAGAGTCCGCTACGGGGGTGATCGCGGAGAGTGATGAGCCTTTTACGATTGCGGACTTTGGGCCCCAGGGGGAACTGCCGAGCGAAATCAGGAAGCCGTCGATCTATGTAGTATTTTCCCAGCCCGTGGTTCCGCTGGCAAAGCTGGGTTCTCCTATTCGGGACGGGCGGGAATTTTTTACGATAGAGCCGGCGGTGGAAGGGGTGTTCCGGTGGTACGGGTCCCGGCTTTTGGCGTTTGAGCCGGACGCAGAGTGTCTGCCCCAGCGACGGTATACGGTAACGATTTCGGACCGGCTGCGATCGTTGGGGGGGAAGCGGCTCACCGGGAAGCGGAGCTTCAGTTTTGAGACGGAGCGGCTTTCGGCGCTGTCCTGGGGTTTGGGGGAGGGCGCGGAGGCGCGGTATTCCTTGTATGCGTCAGATGTGAGTCCCGATGCGGTGGGGAAGATAGGGCTCGTTTTTTCGTATCCCGTAACTATTGAGGAGATTGGAAAGTGGATTGAAGTACGGGCGGCTGGGCGGGTG
>BNVD01000318.1 GCA_025997835.1 Spirochaetia bacterium | reverse complement strand
GCATGGAAACCTTACCGGCTATGTATGAACGGCTGGCAAAATGTTACCGGGAATTAGGTGAACAGGCGAAAAGTGAAAAGTATCTTGAAAAGGCAAATAGTCTTACCAATGAACATCATCTAATCGTTGATACCTATATCGATATGAAATGAGGCGTTTACAGTCCAAGAACCATCCCATCGTAAGCGGGGCGTATGCCGTGGGGGGCAAGGGATTCGCAAAGTTCGGCGTGGGAAACGTGTCCGTTGTGGGAAAAATGATTGGCAAAGAATTGCGTATTTTCATCCGCTAGCCCTGCGGAAACAAGGCGCTGTTTAAAAATACGGTTTTCCGTTATGCCCATGTGTCCGCGGCTGCCCGGTTCTTTCCCGTGGGTGCAGTCCATACTGACCGCGTCCAGGGTCCGCCCCTGCAAAGCGTCATGCAATACATGGTGCATTGCAGCTTCCATATCATCTTCAGGCAGAGCGGTATCATTGGCCTGGAAAAAACTTTTCTCCCCTTCCTGTACGAGAAACATCAGGCAATCTTCTCTTGGGTCATGTTTGGCATGGAGGGCGGTAATTTTGAGTTCGCCCCTTTGCAGAACGCTCTTGACGCCAATTTCATGAACGGCTAAAGAAGGATGTTCAGGGGAACCAAATTCAAATTCCAGGCCCCCGCGGATAGTGTCGCAGCATTTTTTGTTTGCGTATAGGTCCAGCGGTTTTTCTCCGGGAATATGGGCATAAACAGGAACACAGCGGAAACAAAGATCCGCCCGGTTCAGATGATCCGTATGGGAATGGGTAACGCAGACCGTATCCACTGCGGCTAAATCCAGATTGTAGCGAAGTTTATGAAACAGTATATCCGGGGGCAAGTCCAGAAGAAGATGCCCGTTTACGAGGTACGCGCAGCGGGTCCGGATCTCAGGCCCCCCTGCTTCTGCGGCATTGCGGCAGGTTTGACAGCGGCAAAACAGGGCTGGTATTCCCTCGGCGGCGGCAGTTCCCAAAAAAAGTATATCCATATGTTTTTATGATACGGTGCTTTATGCAATAGTCAATGCCCGGAACGGCCAGTCAGCCAATTCATTGGCAAATACTATATGGGCACCTCGCAGACCGAAGGTCTCTAAAAAAACTGAAGTTTTTAGAGATTCCCTATAGTTGATGCGGCTCCTTGTGTGCGGCAGTATATCAGTTTTTTTATGGCAAACGTGAGGTATCACGACTATTCAGCACTGTTCACCAGTACCTCAAAGGCCGCGAGCATTTTGGGGGTATTCCAGTTGAGGCTTCCCACAACTCTGCTGATGATATACCCGTTACGGTCGATGATGTAGGTGGTGGGAAACGCTTCAATGCCATAGCTGTTACCGATTCTGCCGGAAGAATCCAGCCCTGCGGGAAAGGTAAGCTTGTAGTTTTTCATAA
>BNVD01000317.1 GCA_025997835.1 Spirochaetia bacterium | reverse complement strand
CGTGATGCCTCATCGTAAATTCTAACCCTAGCGTATGGATGCCTCACTATAAAAATCTAACCCTACGAAGCCTTAGTCACGACAGATGAGGGGCTGACAGTCCCGCTTGTCTGCTGAGTATGAACCAGTATAAGAGTCGCAATACGGTCGGTTACTTCCTGCTGCAGGAGAACCGGATTGTATGACTGATAACGGCGTGTCAGCTCATCACTAACAGCCTGCGGCAGGTCTGGATATGCCAGCAACCTTTGATACGGACTCATGGGTTTGTCATATACCTTGCGCACTTTTGCACCAATTCTTGTCTTTGTCATGAGCTTCACGGTCGGCATAAAGTAGTTCAGGAGCGGGCAGAGGGCGTGGTAAACGGCGGCCAGAGCGTCCCGCTCCTGCGGTGTGGAGAACCGGTAGTACCCAACATAGTCACGTACACACTTGTTATTTTTCTGCTCGATATGACAGTTGTCGTTTTTTTTGTACGGGCGGCTGCGGGTAAACTGTACCCCGCGCTCTGTACACCATGCTATCATATCCTTGTTGATAAACTCACTGCCGTTATCCGTGTCAAGTCCTGACATCGGGAACGGAATGTCGTCAAATATGTCCGTAAAACCCTCATATGTCCACTTATGAGCCTTGTTTAACAGTGCTCTCAGTTCGATCCAGCCTGAATACACATCGGTCGCAGTGAGGGTCAGGTTGTACTCCCCCCGCGTGGTATCACCACAATTATGAACCGTGTCCGCCTCAAAGAAACCCGGCTTGCGCTCGTCAAACGGAAAGTGGGTTCGCACCGGTATCTGACTGCGTAACAGGAGTCCCGGCTTCGTACCGCACCGTCCGTGTAGCGCAAGCTGTTTTTTTGCCTCCCGCAAATTTCGGTCGATAGTTGCGGGGCTCATTTTGACCAGGTGCACCCTCACGGCCTCGGTTACCTCGAAATCGGGGAATGATACCAGAAAGGGCATCTGCGCCTCAAGGAGTGGTGCCAGGAGCTTACCACAGGGATTCCAGAAGAAGTGCCAGATGCGTTTTAGCGACTTACCATCGTCCGGTGTATAAATCGGCTTGCCGATACGTTTCTTTCGTTCTGCCGGTTTCCTGGCCTTAACCCGCACCAACTCGCCGTTAAACGCGATGAAATGGACTTTATCCCAGTTCGCTAATATATGCAACGCGTATTTTCTGCAATACCCGGTATTCTCGACAAATTCATCAAGAATCTTTGTCTTCTGCTTTCGCCCCGCCATGCGGTACCGCTTCGCAGTCTCGTTCGCAAGTGCGCCTCTCGTCTTCATGTCTAACCTCATTGATAATCTCCACTACCCTCATAGTGGCGCTATTTCTTCCCTCCTTTGGGTTAGATTTTTACGATGAGGCATGACCCCGCTAGGGTTAGATTTTCGATGAGGCAATGCG
>BNVD01000316.1 GCA_025997835.1 Spirochaetia bacterium | reverse complement strand
ACTCATAAATCGAGACAGGCCGTTTCTTCATCTCCACGTCAACGCCGGAGCGTGCAAGCTCATGGGCACGGGCCCCATCAATATGAACGGCGGAATAGGCCGGCGGCGCCTGGAGTATGTCTCCCCGGAACTGCTCCAGGGCCGCCTCCAGCGCTTCCCGGCCGGGGGGCGCATCTTCAGCGATGACCGTCCCTTCCGGGTCCAGGGTGTCGGTTTCCGTGCCGAAGCTGATGGTCCCCTCGTAGCGCTTGTCGCACCCATTAAACCAGGGGGCCAGCTTTACCGCCCTGCCCACCAGCACCAAAAGCAGCCCGGAGGCGAATTTATCCAGCGTACCCGTATGACCGACCTTGGGGGTGGAAAAGGTTTTCTTTACCTGATTAAGCGCCTGAAACGAAGTAAGCCCCGGTTTTTTATCAAGCAATACGAGGCCGGAACGGTCACTGCCCTTCATTATGGGACAAATCCTCATGTCTATTGATCTGCTCGATTTTTTTGATGAGATCGAACCCCTCACGGATACCGGCGTCCTCAATAAACCGGAGCCGGGGGGTTTGACGGAGCCGTATCTGCCCCGCAAGCTGGGACTGGATAAAGCCCGCAGCGTTTTGCAGCCCCAGAACTCCCTGTTTAAGCCCTTCGGGGGATTTAAAGCTGGAGACGTAGACATCGGCGTAGGAAAGGTCTCTGGATACCTCCACACGGGTAACCGAGAGAAAGCTATCCACCCTGGGGTCTTTGATCTTGCCTTCCACAATGAGGGCGCCCAGCTTTTCCTGCATCAGCCGCCCTACCCGTTCAATTCGATATTCACTCATATTTCCGCTTTAAAAAAAATTCATGGAGAATTGCTTTGCAATTCTCCTTAGCAAGTTAAGTTGAGTCAGGTTATACCTGACTCAACTTAACTTGCGTGCCACTTCTACCATCTCAAAGACCTCAAGCTGATCCCCCACCTGGATGGTATCGAACCCTTCGATGCCCAAACCGCACTCGAAGCCCGCGGCCACTTCCTTCGCGTCGTCCTTGAAACGGCGGAGGGAGGCGATTTTTCCGGTGTGGATCACGATCTCTTCCCGGATGACGTTGACGCTGGCGCTCCGCTTTACCGTCCCGGTGAGGACGTAACAGCCCGCGATGGTCCCGGCCTTGGGGGTCTTGAAGGTATCCCGCACTTCCACCGTGGCGATAACTTCTTCTTTTGTATCGGGCTTGAGCATCCCCTCCATGGCTTGCTCTATCTCTTCCACCGCCTTGTAGATGATGTTGTACTTGCGGATATCCACCTTTTCCTGATCCGCCAGCAGCTTCGCCTTGGGTACGGGCCGGACATTGAAGCCGATGATGATGGCGTTGGAGGCAATGGCCAGGGCCACATCCCCTTCGTTGATGGCGCCGGGCAGGGCCTGGATGACGGTGAGCCTGACTTCTTTGGTGGAAAGTTTTTCCAGAC
>BNVD01000315.1 GCA_025997835.1 Spirochaetia bacterium | reverse complement strand
GAAAAAGTAAGAATCTATCACAAATCAGCATCTTTTTCCTTCCTTATTTGACTGCGAACCGAAGGTTCGATTTGACTTTGCGGTTAAAAATTCTTGTTATGTCATCTGTCTTAGACTGCACACTAGCACAGGCGTGGACCCCGGCAAAGACCACAGTACCGAATAAAGGGCGGCCGTTCTTTATTTAAATAGGGATTGCTCGCCTGTAGTACTTTTTCCAATGTCCGGCTTATGGATAAATAGGCTTCGGGCAATCAGCCCCACCGGAGCACAAAAAAACCGGCGGGCTTCCCCGCCGGTTTCCCGAATTAAAGTCCCCCTTTACCTACCGTCATTGCCCCCCCCCCTACGGCGGCGTTATCTTGCGAATACGGGCGTTGTTTTCATCCGCAACATAGAGATTCCCGCTGCCGTCAATTGTCATACGATAAGGATATTTGAACTGTGCCACTGTGCCCCTGCCGTCGACATAGCCCTGTGTACCGGTTCCGGCAATGGTGGTCTTTGCTCCGGTGCCAATATCTATTTTGTAAACCGCGTGCCCGTAGTCCGTAACATAGAGGCTCCCGCTGTACACTGCGATACCGGTAGATTGGTTGAACCCGCCGGCAACGGTGCTCACGTATTTGGTGGCAATATCTATTTTGCGAATACTGTTGTTGGTGTGGTCCGTAACATAGAGGTTCCCAATGCCGTCCGCTACGACGCTGTCAGGAAGATTGAACCGTGCCGCTGTACCCGTGCCGTTGGCAGTGCCTGATGAACCTGTAAGGCTTCCGGCAAAGGTGTTCGTTACTTTGGTGCCAATATCTATTTCGCGAATACAGTTGTTCAAGCTATCCGTAACATAGAGCTTCCCATCGTACACTGCGATATCTTTAGGTTCGTCGAACTTTGCCACATTGGCCGCGCCGTCGACATGGCCTCTCCCGCCGCTGATAAAGGTGCTCACGTATTGGGTGGCAATATTTATTTTGCGAATAGAGTTGCCGTAGCTACCGTTGCCGAACTCCGTAACATAGAGGTTCCCAATGCCGTCTGCTGCGATGCCACGAGGCGCAACGAAACTTGCCGCTCTGCCAACGCCGTCTTGATCACCGACGCCCGCTTTTCCGGCAAAGATGTCCACTTGTTGGGTGGTAAGATCCATTACGCGAATATAGGTGCTGTCCGTAAAATAGAGCTTCCCGTTGTACAGTGCGAGACCGCGCGGTTTGTTGAGCCCTGCCGCTATACCCACGCCGTCGAGAACGGTTGGTCTACCGTTTCCGGCAAAGGTGCTAACCTGCCACGTCTTGCCGCTCGCAACTACCGTAGCCGCGACCCCCAGGTTCTGTGTGGCAAAGGCGGCAGCGGCTATGGTGATTGTCTGGCCGCTTCCTGGGTTATCCACAAATCTCACGTTGCTAATGGTAACCACCGTGGAGCTGACAAAGGTCACTACGCCGCCCGACAGGGTTGTAA
>BNVD01000314.1 GCA_025997835.1 Spirochaetia bacterium | reverse complement strand
GCAATACGGCGGCAGCAACGGTATCAGGTGGAGTGGTTCACGCAGTAGGGGCAGGTACGGCGACAATTACCGCAACAGCCAACGGCGGTTCGGGTGTTACCGATACGGTGGCAGTAACGGTGAGTGCGGCACCTTCGGGACCGTCGCTTATTACATGCGAATTTTCCAACGGAAGTGGCGGCGCAACTAATGTTAGTCCTTCGGGTTTCACCTTTACGATGACGAGTGCCGGTAACAAATCCGCTCAGGCGGATTTTAGTGATGGAAAATCGTTCGCTAAAGGGTTAAAGATGACTACCAGTACCAAGATTGAGTTTACGCTTACGGAACCAATGTACTTGACATTGTGGGTTTCGGGCGCTAACGGGAAGAAATTCAAAGTGGTCACCAGTGTTGGCGAGACGGAATATACGAATGCCTCTGCCGCAACTATTGTGTCGATTGGGCAAATTCCTGCGGGTGCTGTTACTATACAGGGGACAAATGGTGAAACAAACATATACTATCTACAGTTGTCGACGACTCCGTAAGGTGCGGCGCTAAGACAGAGCGAATACAGGCCGTCCTCCAGAGCGGGGGGCGGCCTGTTTGTCGGTGGGTACTGGCGCATTGACGGCCTTCCGTCCAAAAGGCTATCCTTAACGGGTGATTTTCTCCCGTATCCGGCAGGTTGCGCTGTTTCTCCTGCTCCCGTTGCTATCCCTTGCCGCCGAAGAAACCGGACACCTTGACACCCTCATCGCCGCCCTGAATCACGCGGAAATCCCTTTTGAAACACGGGCGCTGGAAACGGAAGATGCTCCTACTGCCGCCGCCTCATCCGTATGGGTACGCGTCGACGCTCCCGCACGGCCCGATCGGGATGACGTGCCGGTCCTCTTTATTTTGGCTGTCCCTGCGGGCAACCCGGATAGCCCGCTTGGGGCTGCGGATGACTCGCTCCCCTTCGGTGTCGAAGCGGCCCTTGCGTTTGAGCGGCAAATCCGGGAGCGCAACGTGGACCGGAACATACTCATCGCCTTTTTTGGGGGGTGCATCAACCAAAGGCCTTGCGGACCTCTATGGCGACCTGGAAACCCCGGAAGACGCGATACTGCTGTATCTGGATCTTCCCGCCGCACCGGGAACTGTCCTCATAAACCACGGAAGCCGGGGCACGGTCGCGCCCCTGGCCATAGTCAAGCCGATGACGGCATTGCTGGCGGGCCGGAACATCCCCTATTCCTTCGGCAGCCGTTTCAACGGACTCTACAAGCTCGCCCTTGCCGATGGCCCGCCTGCGCTGGAGTTCACCCAAAGCCGGGAACTCCCTTCAATACTGATTAGCTCCGGCGCCTTTCCCCGGGATAGGAGCGCGCCGTCCCTTGGTCCGGAAATTTTCGCGGAACTCCTGTCGGATTATGCCCAAACGGTCAAAATAGAGATCGGCAATGCGGATACCCATTATTCCATCTACCAGTATGGGGGCAAATCCAAATTT
>BNVD01000313.1 GCA_025997835.1 Spirochaetia bacterium | reverse complement strand
TGCAACAGGCTGCTAGGCCTTACCCATTCGGCCTATTCAGTATCCCCAACAATCTATCCAAATCATCCATAGAGTAGTAATCGATCCGTATACTTCCCCGGGCCAAATCTCCGCTAATCGTCACCTTCGTCCCCAGGGTGTCAATGAATTTCTGCTCCATGGCCGCCAATTCCGGGTCTCTGGGGGCTGGACCTCGCTTTTCTGTGCCGTCGCCCCTAGTCAAGCTCTGTCCCTCATCGCTTCCTGCGCCAGCATCGCCGTTGTCTCCAGCCGAGCTCTGTCCCCCAACGCCGCCCCCGTCATTGAGCATCGTCGCCCGCTTCTCCGCCTCCCGCACCGAGAGTCCCATGTCGGCGATCTCCCGGAAGAGTGCCTCCTGTGCTGCCGGATCGGGGACAGAGAGCAGCGCCCGGCCGTGGCCTGGGGACAGAGCTCCTGTGGAAAGGGCTTCCAGCATGGCTATGGGGAGTTTGAGGAGCCGCAGGGTATTGGTCACCGTGGAGCGGTTTTTACCGACCTTGGCCGCTACCTCATCCTGGGAAAGGCCGGTCAGGTCCATCAGGCGGCGATAGGCCGAGGCTTCTTCCACGGGGTTGAGGTCCGCCCGCTGGATGTTTTCGATGAGCGAGACTTCCATCCGCTTTTCGTCGGTGTAGTCCCGGAGCAGGACCGGCGCTTCGGTGAGGCCCGCCATGCGGGCTGCCCGGCTCCGCCGTTCCCCGGCGACGATGATATAGGTCCCGTCCCCGGCATCTTCGGCAATGATAGGCTGGATGATACCGTGTTCCTTGATGGAATCCGCAAGTTCCTGTAGGGCTTCTTCGTCAAAGTGCTTCCGGGGCTGATTGGGGTTGGCGATGAGTTTGTCCAGGGGAAGTATACGGATCGATTACTACTCTATGGATGATTTGGATAGATTGTTGGGGATACTGAATAGGCCGAATGGGTAAGGCCTAGCAGCCTGTTGCACTTGTGGTTTTTTTGCGCTTGAGGCCGCAAAAAAACCCCGATTAACGGGCTGCTGCGAACCTTTGGTTCGACGCAGTTTGCAAGGTAAAAATCGGCTTGAAAGCCGATTTTTTCTATTGAATTGCACGAAGTGCAACAAACTGCTAGATTGGGCGCATTTGTTGAACAAAATCAAGCTCTGTCCCCAGCGTCGGGGTCTATCCCTCAACACCAAGTTCTGTCCCTCAAGCTCCACCCCATAAGCCACAAAAAGTCCGCCCAAGGCTCCTCGCCCCAGGCGGACTTTTCCTACTTTACAAAAACATTGCCAGTGGAGTTTAGCCTACGGCTAAACTCCGTTAGAGTTAAAAAGTTCGTTAGAACTTTTTAACTCTACGCCCACTTGATAAACCCGGTCCGGTATGGATGAACCAGCGCCGGATGCTTGGGCAGTATCCGCACGGTGTGTCCCTGCCAGCCGGTATCGGTACATTCAACCCGGACCTGGTAAAGGTAACAGTTACCCTCCTGA
>BNVD01000312.1 GCA_025997835.1 Spirochaetia bacterium | reverse complement strand
GATGGCTATAGAGCGAGGGTATAAGCTTGACCTCTATGAAGCCGAATATAATCAGGTTGAACGCCAATTCATGGACCCATCCTCTGAATTTTTTGCCGTAAAGCCGGACTACGCCATAGTGTTTCAGTCAACCCACAAGTTGTTATCCGCCTACAATAAACTGCCCCCTGAACGGCAGGCCCATCTCGCGGATGAACGTCTTGAGTTTGTGCGGTTCATGATTAAATCGGTCGGGTCTTTCGCTGGGCGGCTCATCTATTTTAATTATCCTGAAATTGATGATGCGGTGTTCGGTAGCTTTGCTAACAAAGTTGAAAATTCTTTTATCTGGCAGGTACGCAAACTCAATTACGAATTGATGGCTCTGGCGCAAGGCAATCCCAATCTTTTTATCTGTGATATCGCGGCGGTGCAGAACAAGCTGGGCCGTGATGTATTATTCGATTCTTCTATTTATGTGAGTACCGAGATGATGCTGTCCCTGGATGCGGTCCCCTATGTGGCGTCCCGTGTTATGGATATTGTGTGTGCCGCCCAAGGGCAGATCCGGAAATGCGTTATCCTCGATCTTGATGATACTCTCTGGGGCGGGGTGATTGGCGATGATGGGCTTGAGAACATTCAACTTGGACACGGGCTGGGTATCGGTAAGGCGTTCGCCGAATTTCAACACTGGATAAAGGCGCTTAAAAACCGGGGTATTATTATTGCGGTCTGTTCAAAAAACAACGAAGAAACTGCCAAGGAACCCTTCATAAAACATCCCGAAATGGTGCTGAAACTGGAGGACATATCCGTTTTTGTGGCTAATTGGGACAATAAGGCCGACAACATCCGGCATATCCAATCAATCCTCAACATTGGTTTTGATTCCATGGTTTTTCTGGACGATACCCAGCCCGTGTCCAAGTTGAATGTTCTCAAGCCCATCATCGCCAATCACCCCGCCCCAGAGAGTATCATCAAGATCGAGGATAACGCATTTCCGGATCTGCCCTTGGGCGGCACACACAATATCCATAACACGGGACGCCACATAGGGGACCGCATCCAGGGACAGCATCATCTCGGTACTCACATAAATAGAAGAATCGAATAATACATCACGGCCCAGCTTGTTCTGCACCGCCGCGATATCACAGATAAAAAGATTGGGATTGCCTTGCGCCAGAGCCATCAATTCGTAATTGAGTTTGCGTACCTGCCAGATAAAAGAATTTTCAACTTTGTTAGCAAAGCTACCGAACACCGCATCATCAATTTCAGGATAATTAAAATAGATGAGCCGCCCAGCGAAAGACCCGACCGATTTAATCATGAACCGCACAAACTCAAGACGTTCATCCGCGAGATGGGCCTGCCGTTCAGGGGGCAGTTTATTGTAGGCGGATAACAACTTGTGGGTTGACTGAAACACTATGGCGTAGTCCGGCTTTACGGCAAAAAATTCAGAGGATGGGTCCATGAATTGGCGTTCAACCTGATTATATTCGGCTTCATAGAGGTCAAGCTTATACCCTCGCTCTATAGCCATC
>BNVD01000311.1 GCA_025997835.1 Spirochaetia bacterium | reverse complement strand
TGGCGGCAAAGTAGGAGGTTTTGTATGACACTTTCAAAGAATACATTGATGAATTTTGCTCTGGCCTGTTTTATGTTCTCCACATTGGTCTTTGCCGTTCTGTTTATACTCAAATAGTCCGCTCGCCCCGTTGCAAACGGTTATCCCCGAATTATAAAAAGGTGACATTTGTCACTTCCTTTGAAGCAAATCCCGCGTTGTTTCCATATACACCGTATGAACCACATACCCCAATACCTTGCCCTGACACGGGAATACCTTTTTCCCGCAGGCTGTGCCATCTGCGGAACCATGCTCCTCGAAGCGGAGGAAGCCTGGTACGGCCTCTGCCACACCTGCCGACCCCGGTTTGAAATCGAAGCCGTTAAGCGGTGTGTTTCCTGCGGCCGCCCCCTCATATCGGAACAGGAACGGTGTATCCCCTGCCGGGAAGGGGAGGGTTTCTCCTTTGACGGGGCTTTTGTCCTCTACCCTTATACCGGCGCGTACCGGAAACTCCTTAAGGCCTATAAGTTCGGCAAATCCCATCCCCTGGGCAATTTTCTCGCCCAAAAAATGATAGACGCCCTCACCGCCTTTGCGCCCTTCCCGGAAAGCGGCCTCGATGATTGCGCCGGCTTTGGCTGGGTACCGGTACCTCCCCGTCCGGGAAAAATCAGGCAAACAGGCTGGGACCAGATCGACTATCTGGCAGGGCGGCTCAGCCGGCTCTACCGGGCGCCGGTATGCCGTTGCCTCAAACGGCTTCCCTCGAAAAGCCAGAAGGAACTGAACCGGGAAAGCCGCAAAACCAACCTGAGGGGCCGCATCATAAGCGCCCAAAAACCCCCGGTACGGGTACTGCTCTTTGATGACGTGATCACCACCGGCTCCACCCTGGATGCCTGCGCCGCCGCGTTAAAAGCGGCGGGTGCGGAAACGGTCTACGCGCTCTGTCTGTTTTATGATTGACGGTAGGATATGTCTTTGCCGTCTCGCCATCTCATCATTCCAAAAAGTCCTTTATCGTCAATTCAAGCGACGATTTCTTATAGGGAGACCCTTGGCTTTTTTTCGGCAAGGCGTTACCGGTTGCCGAGAACGGGAGTTGAACCCGTACGGGCTTGCGCCCAGGAGATTTTAAGTCTCCGGTGTCTACCATTCCACCACCTCGGCTAGAGCGCCGCGTCAAGCGGCGTTAATTCACAAATATCAGCGCGGGTTGACGCTCAGCAAAAGCCTCCGCACCCCGCACAGGTAGGCCGCCTTTAGGCGGCCGTACGCGCCCTCGGCTACAGACCCGGCAAAGGCTTCACCAATGCGGGAACACGTTAAAGCCGTGTCTAAAAACGAATTCAACACAGGTCGGCGCCCCCTAAATGCTGCCGCTCCTCACCAAAGGCCAAACCATAACTCGCAAATCACTATACCCAATCCCCCCATACGGGGTCAATACACCGCATTGCCTCATCGAAAATCTAACCCTAGCGGGGTCATGCCTCATCGTAAAAATCTAACCCAAAGGAGGGAAGAAATAGCGCCACTATGAGGGTAGTGGAGATTATCAATGAGGTTAGACATGAAG
>BNVD01000310.1 GCA_025997835.1 Spirochaetia bacterium | reverse complement strand
AAAGGGGACGGTAGTTATCGGCGGGCTTGCGGTCAACAAGATTGAGACCTGGCGTTTTGCGGATGCCGGTTCTGTCGGGGATGCGGAAGAAAAGGTGCTGGATATAAAACAAAAGGATCCCCCTACGGTTTATGGTTTTGGCCATTCGGCTTTATTTAAGGATTTTGTTGATGCGATTCGGCAGAATCGGGACCCCCTTGTTTCCGGCGAAACGGGGCGGAAAGCCCTTGAAATAATATTGGGGATATATAAATCGCAGAAGACCGGAAAACCTGTTGACCTGCCATGCGATTTTTCAACCCTGGAAATGGCCGGAGAATTTAAATGAAAGTACCCTTTTATGATGCGGCCCGTGAATATACACTCTGCAAAGCGGAATTCGATAAAGCCATTGCCGATGTTATTGCATCAGGTGGATTTATCCTTGGAAAGCAGGTACAGGATTTTGAAGAAGCTGTTTGCCAATATACCGGCGCAAAGTATGCAGTAGGTGTCGCCAATGGAAGCGATGCATTGGTGATTGCGTCCGATATTTTAGATTTTAAGAATGGCGCTGAAATTGTAACTCCGGTATTTACTTTTTTTGCGTCCGCGTCATGTATAGCCCGCTTGGGCGGCAAGCCCGTTTTCTGCGACATTGATGAAGATACGTTTTGCATGGATATGCGCGAAGCTGAAAACCGGATTACCAATAAAACCAAAGGGATACTCCCGGTTCATCTTTTTTTGCAGACCGCGGATATGACCGCGTGTATGGAACTTGCGGAAAAACAGCACCTTGCGGTATTGGAAGACGCTGCCGAAGCCTTTGGCATGAGGACGCTGTATAAGGGCGAATATAAACATGCGGGGCTTATCGGCGATTTTGGCGTATTTTCTTTTTTTCCCACCAAGACCCTTGGCGGATATGGTGACGGCGGAATGATTGTTACCAATAATGAGGATCTGTATCAAAAGGCAAAGAGCTACCGTGTGCACGGTTCTTCAAAAAAGTATCATCATGATTACATTGGCTATAACTCCCGCCTTGACACTCTGCAGGCGGCGATACTGAATGTAAAATTATCGCACATAGATACTGCCATACAAAAACGGGCCGAACACGCCGTGCAATACCGGGAATTATTGAAAGACATTGCCGGTATTAAGCTGCCGGTTATTCGGCATGAAAATAAAGAAGTGAACTATGTGTTTTGTATTCAGGCCGAAAGGCGGGATGCGCTTGAAAATCATCTAAAATCAAAAGGAATCGGTACTTCGATCTATTATCCGGTACCCCTTCATTTGCAGAAGTGTTTTGATTATCTGGGTTACAAAAAAGGTGATTTTCCGGTAGCGGAGCGGCTCTGTGGAACGGTACTTGCGCTTCCCATGTTTCCCGAATTGACCGAAGATGAAGTGAATTTTGTGTGTGAAAGTATAAAGGCTTTTTATAAATAGGGTCACTGCTGTCCGGTTTAATCATAGTAACCCCTCCAAAAGAGGCTGAGAAGAGTATATTTCAGGCGGCGGTGCTGTATTGGTACATAGTCCCAGGATTGAGTTTTTTGACAGCAATGTTGTCTTAAT
>BNVD01000309.1 GCA_025997835.1 Spirochaetia bacterium | reverse complement strand
GTTGTCTCCTTTTACGCTCCGGGAATAGAAGTACAGGATAGCAGAAAAAAGCGGTAAGGACAAGACCGTTTGCCGACGTGGTTGAACTATTCCAAAATGTCCCTTATACTACTGCCGGTATGAACGATAAAACGCCCGATACAAAGCAAAGCCGCGAAGCCAAACTGCGGTTGGCACAACTCACCGGCCTGTTTGCGGCGAACTATGCGCAGTATAAAAGCGCCGATTACGACGAAGCTAACACGCGCACCGATTTTATCGACAAGTTTTTTGAGCTGCTTGATTGGGATGTGCGGAACGAACAGGGCTTTTCGGAAAACTACCGTGAAGTGATACGCGAAGATAAAGTAAAAACTGATGGGCAGCATCACACCCGGCAGGGTGTGCAAGCGCCGGATTACTGTTTCAGAATAGGCGGAACGCGGAAGTTTTTTGTGGAGGCAAAGAAGCCCGCCGTCAACATTAAAGAAAACTCCGAACCGGCGTATCAGGTGCGGCGCTATGCCTATACCGCCAAGCTGCCCCTCTCAATACTGACCGATTTTGAGGAATTCGCCGTATACGACACCCGCATAAAACCTGATAAAAACGACAAGGCAAGTACGGCGCGGATCTTTTACTGCACATTTCAGGAATATGAGCAGCATTTCGACTTTATCTACAACACCTTTTCAAAAAACGCCATTCTGAAGGGCAGCTTTGACCGGTATGTCGAAGAAAACAAAAACAAAAAAGGCACCACGCCGATAGATGAAGACCTGCTGGTTTTTGTTGAGGATTGGCGTGTTGAGTTGGCAAAAAATATCGCGTTACGGAATCCTGACATTTCAATCTACAACCTCAATACGCTTGTTCAAAAAATAATCGACCGGATATTATTTCTGCGTATTGCCGAATCAAAGGGCATTGAGGATGCCGATTTACTAAAAACGGTGTCGGCGTGTCAGAACGTATATAAACACCTAAACCAACTTTTTATCAACGCAAACATCAAATACAATTCAGGTTTATTCAAACCGGAAACATGGATGGAACAGGCTGCCATAGATGACAAGATACTGTCAAGCATCATCGTCAATCTGTATTACCCCGACTGCCCCTACGAATTCGCGGTGCTGCCGGTGGAAATCCTCGGAAACATTTACGAAAAGTTTTTGGGCAAAACCATACGGTTCAAGGGTGTAAAGGGCAAGGCGGATGGGGTCCGTCAACATTCCGCCGTCATCGAAGAAAAGCCTGAGGTGCGGAAGGCGGGGGGTGTCTATTACACGCCGCAATACATCGTAGACTATATCGTGCAAAACACGGTGGGCGTATTGATAAACGGCAAAACCCCGGAAGAAATCGCCGCCCTGCGCTTCGTTGACCCCGCCTGCGGTTCAGGTTCGTTTCTGGTAGGCGCGTATCAGTATCTGCTCAACTATCATCTTGACTATTACACCAACGAAAAAAACAGAAAAGCCGCCGTTAAAAAAGAAAAGATATACGAGGCGGCGCACCATGTCTACAAGCTGACTATCGCACAAAAACAGCAAATTTTGCAGAACAACATCTACGGTGTGGACATCG
>BNVD01000308.1 GCA_025997835.1 Spirochaetia bacterium | reverse complement strand
ACATTCACCGTTGAAGTTGGCCCGCAGGTCCGTGAGAATATCATCTTCCACACCCTTGGCAACACCAACGGTGTGAACCGCCGCATAGTCCGCACCCGCACCCTGTTCGGTAAACTTGGACGCCGGAGCCTTACACTGAGGGCAGGCTTCGGGAGCCTCCGCCCCGGTATGCACGTATCCGCACACAGAACAAACCCATTTTTTCATAACACACTCTCCATAAAAATATATTACAACGATATAAATCGCTGTTTACAATTTAAGCGCCCGCTTTCACGAGCCGTCGCTTCACTTTCGCGACAGTGATTGTACCGGCATCTGATCCGGCAGCCCGCCCCGCGCAATCCGGGCAAAGACCGTAGAACAGGGTCTTCCGGTAATCGATGACAAAGCCGGAAGTTTTATTACCTGCGGTCGTTTGACCTGCGGTCAAAGACTTCAGGACAGCCTCGTCGGGGCAGGGGAGGTCTACCATTTTACCGCAGCAGCCGCAAACCAGGTGCGGGTGGGGGCTGACCAGTCCGTCAAACCGTTCCTCCCCATTTACCACCCCCACGGAAATCACCTGCCCCTCTTCCCGAAACCCTCTGATGTTCCGGTACACCGTTGCCAGGGATAAGCCGGGAATTCGCGGTTTAAGCCGGTCATATACCCATTGAGCGCCGGGATGAGCGGAAGTTGACCGGATCACCTCCAAAATCGCCTCCCGCTGCCTGCTCCGCTTCCTTCCTGTATCACCCATGAGCCTCACCATATAAAATAATAATGATAACTATTATCAATATAGTTCATCATAGGGGACTTGTCAAGGGGACAATAAAGAATTATTTCCCCATATGAACAGGTTCAGCGGACAGGGTTAATTTTTCTCGCACCAGTTCTCCGATAATTTCCGCCGGGCTCCTTACGCAGTTTGCAGGGTAAAAATCGGCTTCCAAGCCGATTGTTTCTATTGAAATGCACGAAGTGCAACAAACTGCTAGTTGCTTGGGCTTTGGTTAAAAGATAATCCTTAGAGAGATCATCAAGAGCATCATATTCTTCTTCGGTTAAGTCGGGCATAGTTACTCCTATTGAGGGAGTCATATTTGCGGGTGTTAAAAGCGTGGCGTACGTCTGCTTCGGTACATTCATGTTTAAAGGCGGATTGACTGTATATTATGTCGGCATCCATATTTTGACTATACCGCTTTCGCCGGGGGAAACAAGCTCTCGCCACTTTTCGTGGTTGCCCTTCTTATTCTTCTTCCCACTGGTGCCAGGCGCCATATCTCCAACCACCTTTTTCACCATTTTCTGGGCTTAAATTGCCCGTCAAGCGTTTCAATCCGCATCGTGTCCCCGGATTGTTCAATTACAAAAAACCCTTTCTTTATGGCGTAGTTTTTCACGCTTTTGCCGAATACCGCACCCGCAATCGCACCGTAGACATTCTGCCCGGAAAACTTTTTCAGGTTTCGTAAAAAGGTTATCCTTTCAACGTGGTCGTCAATATCTTCCTCTTTGGGCTTGGCCTTTATTTCAATAAGCATAATGTCTACGCCATTGTGCAATTCAACATCAACTTCACGTTTTTG
>BNVD01000307.1 GCA_025997835.1 Spirochaetia bacterium | reverse complement strand
GTCTGTTTTTCTACGTACAGCAGCCTGAATATATCCATCCGCTCTACAAAAGTCATTCGCGTATATCCCATTCTTTTCTCCTATCGCATTATATCACTTTTGCGCTAGGAATTTCCGAGTGCCATATATATGTTTGAAAAAAACAGTGATCCATCACTGTGTGATAAAGGTGCTGTTCTATAATCAGGATATAAACATTGAAAGGAGGTTATTCTTTGTCTTTTAAATTTCTCAAAATATCAATAATACCAAAGAGGGCTTCCTTATATTCGGGGGTAAAATCATTGAACAGACTAACCAATTTGGCAGACTTTTCATCTACCTTGGGAGAGTTGAACATCTCCCCTTTTCCTGTTTTTAGCCATTCTTCAGAAACACCGAATTCGGCAGCGATGAGTTTTATCAAACGTCCATTGACGACCCTGACTTCGGCCTCTATACCGGATATATACCCGGAACTAAGGGACAGCAGGGTTGAAAATTTCCGCTGGTTGAGGTCAAGCGCAACCCTGACTTGCCGTACCCTTTGGTTGATTGTTTCGCCCATCACTTCAAATTTATCAAAAATTTGGATATATTGCAAGCATTTTTTTGCATACAAAAACATCAAAAACATCAAAAAATGAGTTGACAAGCATATGGGCACCTCTAAAAACTCGGTTAGTTTTTACGGTGCCCCTGCATTTTCTCGTCTAAAGACTGCGCAAATGCATTTTTAAGCGGTAAATCTCTAAAAACTGAAGTTTTTAGAGATTCCCATATATTATACTCGCATAATGAAATATTCGGTACGGCGGCTTCCGTGCCGCCGAAAAATCAGGAGGCTAAAATGTTGGATAATGGGAATATTTGTAAATTACGTGAACTTTTTGAAAATTATCAATCTTATCCACTGTTATGCTCTGCTCTATCATCTTGTCAATCATACCACATTCCCGCGTTTCTGTCAATCCCCCTGGCGCACGGGTTGTCGCAGCGCCGGTCGTATTTTTTTTGATTGCTACCAATGTGCCATTACAATCGTACTTCAACCAGCAAAAACGATCCATCAAGATGATCTTCGCTAAAATAACCATCAACATCCTCAATAGAACGATAAATATCGGTTACAGTTTTTTTGATGCCTTTTATATTTTCGTTCGTCGAGTTCACATTTTCGGATTTTCGATAAACTTGATGCATTAAAAATGCTTTTATCAGTTCAAACTCCGTGGCTAATACCTCGGCTGTTTTGATATTCAAAAATCTGTGCCGCCTCCACCCTATTTGCTATGGGGATTACTCCGACAACTGCATTTTCAAGTATATCCTGAATAGTTTTTAGTTTTGCGGCGTCACTTTTTTTGAGAATTGTTTCAAAAAAGTCAAATGCGTTTACCATTTGTTCCTGTGAATGAGTCAGATGTTTGTTGCTATCGGCAATATAATTACCTTTTTTTATAGTCGTAAAAACTTCGTCATCGTCATCAATGGCGTGCATTGTGTCAGACAAATATAATTCACTGGCGGCGCAAAACTAAAAACTATTCAGGATATACTTGAAAATGCAGTTGTCGGAGTAATCCCCATAGCAAATAGGG
>BNVD01000306.1 GCA_025997835.1 Spirochaetia bacterium | reverse complement strand
CAGAAATATTTTGGGTAGGAAAGGAAGGTGATCCCCTCTTTTATCGCCCCGGCTTTGATGAGGAGTTCATTGATAAAGCCCGTGTCGGAAAGCCAGGTGGTAAGGATGCCTCCCAGAACTACCCAGGAAAGAAAGTGGGGCAGATAGGAAATGGTCTGCACCGTCCGTTTAAACTGCACCGACCCCAGCTCATTCAGGAAAAGCGCAAAGACGATGGGCAGGGGAAACCCGATGAGCAGTTTTAAAACACTGAGGGAAATTGTGTTGATAATGATGTTGCCGAATTCAGGGTCTTTTATAAACGTGACAAAATGCTGAAACCCGTGGAGGGCAGCCCAGGGTTGCTGTAAAAACGCCAGGCTGAACAGGGAATCGGTGATGCGGTAATTCCGTTTAAAGCCGGCCAGAATGCCGTACATGGGGGCAAAGTTAAAGACCAGCATCCACGCCACCCCCAGAAGCGCCATGATCTGGAGGTACCGCTCGTCTTTTAGCCGCTGTATAAATGTTTTCTTTATCATCACCGCCGCCCTGCTTTCCCAAACCATGCTTGTATGATACAACTAACCATGAATGTATTATAGATGTATCTTTTTAAGGGTGTCAAGTGATTTTTTGAAATTTCAGGGATTTAGGGCCCCGGCGATCACGCCCCGTACCCGGTCTGCCAGCGCCTGCCGGCGTTCTTCCGGGAGCAGATCCGCAGTGTTGATGGGCTTGCCGAATACCACCCGTACCGGCACGGTACAGACCCGGTGGTATTGTTCAAAAATGCCGTGGCTGCCGGTAATCGCCACCGGGAGGATCGGAGCGGCCGCCTGGGTCGCCAGCTTGAAGGAACCCGAATGGAAGGGAAGCAGCCCCCCTTTGCTGCGATGCCCTTCGGGAAAGATGATCATGGCGCTTCCCGCTTTGATCTGCCGTATCCCCGTGTTGATCGTGCCAACCGACTTGCGGATATTCTTCCGGTCGATAAAATGGCCGCCTATCAGCAAAATCCAGATATTGAGGAACGGCGCCAGCATCAATTCCTTTTTTGCAATGAACCCGATGAGCCGTTTTGAATAGGCCAGAAGGAGCACGATGTCAAAGATACTCCCGTGATTACTGACAAAGCAAACGCCCCCGGTGCAGGGAATGTTTTCCACACCCTCCACGGTCACTTCGCACCCGACCAGCCGGACCAGGAACCGGGCCCAATACTTGACGATTTTGCCCACCGCCCAGCCGGTAAATTTTTTGATCCGTAAAAAGTAGAGGAGTAACAGCACCACCGAAGGTGGGAGAAGAAAAAGCAGGGTTAGCCCTAAAACAGAAAAAACCCAGATCGTTTTTAATAACGCCATTATTGCCTCCTTTGGACGGAAACCCCCAAGTCCCGCAGCTCCGACCGGGCGGTTTCCGCATTCTTCCATCGATATGCATTGATTCCCAGAGCAAGCGCCCCGTCAACATTGGCCTGTACATCATCAAAAAAGACGATCTCCGCCGGGTCGCAGCCTACAGCCGCAATCAGCGCCTGATAGATCGCCGGTTCGGGCTTGATGGCCCCAAGCTCGCAGGAAAAAATTGCCGTGTCAAACAACTTCAGCACCGG
>BNVD01000305.1 GCA_025997835.1 Spirochaetia bacterium | reverse complement strand
CGCACAAATGACAGGTACTACTTTTTGAAGAAGAATACGGTAACGCAGAAACGGCAAATGTTTTTGCGTTACCTTTTTTTGGAGTGGTAGCGCAGGAGTGCCTGGCACCGTTTTTGACTGATTGACAGGCTGTCGCTATTGGAGTGCCAGGCATTGTTCCGGGAAGCCTCCCGTGCTGTGGCGGACCAGTTGGGCTATACCTATCCTGAGTATGACCAAAAGGTAAGCCGGTATATTGAATCACTCCAGCCTCTTCTCCATATTCAGAGTGACTGGCGATCCATATAACCACAAAGGTAGGCGGGGCGGCGGACGGCCCCTCTCCGAGACATTATGACAACCAACAAAAAACTTAAAGCGTCTTAGCCAGGGAAACGAATCCTTCAGAGAGGAAACGCGCCTCGTTCGAGCAAAATTGTTGTCATTCTTGGCTCGGGGAGGGGGCGGACGCGCACCGCCTGTATATAGCCGCTATGTACTACCCCCACTCACTCACCTACTTCTGCGCCGTATGGGCGTAACAGTACACGCACCCCGCAGGGCAGAGGCCGTAACGGCCAATATCCACGCTGGGAACGCAGCCGCAAAAGGGCCGCTGGTAGCGGTCTTTTTTTCCCCAGGTTTTGATCCCCCATAACCGGCCGATAAGATCGGCGTCTATACAGGCGCCTTTTTTGATACCCAGACCGGAAAGGTCCTCCTCCGCGCAGGCCTGCATTTCCATGCCCTGGCGGGAAGCAATGTCCGCCAAATCCCGTAGCAGTTCCCGAACCTCGCCGGTCAGGGGGCCGTTGGCCAGGCCATTGGCCGGAGCCGCGGTCTTACCATTCCCCTTGCCGCCGGACCTTGGTCCGCCAGTACCGCTGAAGAGGTCTTCTTCGTCTATGTGGGGAAACACCTTGAAGATACCCGCCCACTCCCGCAGGGCAAGCCGCCCCTTAACCCGCCGGTATTCATCATAAACACTGATGATGACCTGTTTTACCGTACCCGAAAGGGCGTTTGACAGCTCCGTAAAATTACGACGGTGGAACTGGGCATCCGTAATGGTTGTTAAAAACACCGGATCGTACCGCCAGATAACCCGGTTCGTCCCCAGCCGTGTCGCAAGCCCCGTAAGGGCGGCAATCACCGCGTCACGAGAGGGCATATTGGGCTCCAGTTCCGGGGGATAGCCGGTGAGGGTCGTCATCACATAAAAACGGAAGCCCCGGCTTTCCAGGTCCTCCGCATATTCCAGAATCGAGCTGGGGTCTCTCGTCCAGAACACCAAAACATCCACATCATTGGGCCGTAAGGATACATGCCTCACCTGATTGCTGTTAAAAGGATTCACCACATCCGTGAATCCGGCATCCAACTGCTCCATAAACCGATCAAACTGAAACCGGGGAATATCGCAGCGCCGTGAAACGCTGATAATCATTCGGGCATTATAGTAAAGGTCAGGCGGAGGTGAGAAGGGTCTGTTGCCGAATAACCGGCCCCGGCCTATACTCATTTAAGTGAAACGGTTAAAAAAATATCGAATTTGAAAACATTTTGCTGATTTACGGGGGATGCTCTGGACCAGCCGGCCATTCTGGACGCCATGGAGCGCA
>BNVD01000304.1 GCA_025997835.1 Spirochaetia bacterium | reverse complement strand
GCTGATCCGTTCCGCCAAAGCCCGCCGCACCCGGAACTTCCCCGCGTAGTAGGGCGAAGCCGATGGTACGCAGAGCAGGGAAATCCCCTGATTCAATAGCGCCCGCACCGGATCATCCACGTAATGAGTGCCGGGGGTCTCCGTTTCCCGCCACACATCCTCACAAATGGCAATGCCGATCCGCTCCCCCTTGAACTCAAAGGCGGACCAGGCCTGGGCCCGCTCAAAGTTCCGCGCTTCGTCAAACACATCGTAGGTGGGGAGCAGGGTCTTGATCTGTTCAAACACCAGGCGGCCGTTCAGGATGATGCCGTACTCGTTCACCAGCGACTTGCCCCCGGCATAGGGGCTCCGCCCCACATAGCCCAGCCCCACGGCAATATTCCGGGGAAGCTCCCGCTGGAGTATGTGGATGGACCGGGTGTTGAGTTCCACAAACCGGTCCTGATCCAAAAGGTCCATAGGCGGGTACCCGCAGACCGCCAGTTCCGGGAACAACACCAGATCGGATTGATGTTCCGTCTGGGCCTGTTTGGTAAATTGCAGGATTTTTTCCAGGTTGCCTGAAAAGCCGCCGATGGTCGAATTGATTTGAGCAATGGATATGCGCATGGGCATAAGGGTACTATGAAGCGGGGCGAAGGTCAAAGGTCAGCAGCCGCAAACTTCCCGGTTTTGGAAAAGTAACGGTAGCGGTCCTGAATTTTCGGCTCCTAGACACCGTCCTTGCAACAACTCATGCCAAGGGCTATACTCTGGTAGCATGGATAGAAACAGAATGGTAAAGGGTTGAAAATGGTTCTTGCAATAGTAATTGTGTGCGTTATTGTGGTTCTTCTTGCCGGGGTTTTGCTGATTCCGGTTTATCTTTTCAACATGGCCGCACGGCGCAGGGATCCCATGCCGGGGACAGAGGCGTTCCGCAAGGCGGAGGTATCGGACTTTCAGTCCGTTGACTGTAAGTCCGTAGACTGTAAGTCCGCGGCGGCGTTGCGGGAGCCAAAGCTCTGGATCGATACCATGCCGTACGAGGATGTGGAGATTCACGCCCGTGACGGGCTGGTTCTGCGGGGGTATTACCTTGGGCGGATCAATCCCGCAAGCACCAAAACGGTGATCATTGCCCACGGGTATAGCGGACAGGCGAAGGATTTTTCTCCATTTGCACAGTACTTCTACGAAAAGTTGGGGTATAACGTATTACTGCCCAGCGCACGGGGTCACGGTAATTCCGAAGGGAACTATATCGGCTTTGGCTGGGCGGAACGGCTGGACTGCCTCGACTGGATAGACTGGGTTACGGTCCGCACGAATACTGACGGCGGCGCATCTGGCCCGGTACGGATTGTGTTATTCGGTATATCCATGGGGGCCGCCACGGTGATGATGACCGGCGGAGAGGAGCCGCCCCCGGAAGTAAAGGCGATCATTGAAGACTGCGGCTATACCTCGGCGGAGGATGAACTTATCTGGCAGGCAAAAACGATGTTTCACCTGTCGCAGACCGGGGATTCTTTGCTCTTTAAAGCGATAAACCGGCTGGCAAAAAAGCGGATGGGGTATTCCTTTAGGGAAGCCTCCAGCCTTGAACAGGTAAAGAAGATCAAAATCCCTACCCTGTTTATCCA
>BNVD01000303.1 GCA_025997835.1 Spirochaetia bacterium | reverse complement strand
TATGAATGTCCAAGCTATACGGTTTAGCATAACAGGGTCAATACCAATATCTATATCTATATCTATATTATTGGTCTTAGAAATAAAATTGATTACAAAACTGGTTAAGTCATTATAATCTCCAAATATTTCTTTATTATCCTTTTCAGATAATATAGCGCTGATTGCCTCATCGAATTCGCTAAACAGATTTTCGGGTTTTTCATTTTCACCCTTAATTTGTCTATAAACAGTCTCAAAAACTGATTTGTGTGAATCATTTAGTTTTTGATTCTCAGAATCAATTACCAAATAAAGATAAATCAAAAAAAGCAAAATATCGTCATTGTCGTCCATACTATTCCTCCTACAATTCCAATGGATCTGAACTATTCATAAAAGTATTAAACTCTTTCATATTATTAAATTGTGGCTTTCCGCCAAGTTTTCGTGTTATAGAGTTTGCACCTAAGATAAAACCATCAATATCACCTAAATCTAAAGCGGTTTTTATATCCTCAAAAGCTGTTTGAAAAGTTGTCATGTAATCTGTCAAATACTGTGAAATTATCGTTTCCATTTCAAGGCGATACGCACGTATCATACGAACCGCTTCTTTACATTCAGCTTCAATTTTTATCCGGTGTTCCCGTGCAAGCTTTGCTTCCTTGAGAGCTGCGGTTAGTTGACCATAAAATGCACTGCTTAAAGCATAACCCAGCATACCACCAACTAATCCACCGACCACCGGGATTGGTATTGCAATTTGTCCGATAGTGGCAAATAAAGCAGAAGCCATCATGCCAGCTCCTTTTCCCCCCAATTCCTCAAGACATTGAGGTCCGTCAATTTCTCCTTTTATATATCTGGATAGGGTCTTTCCTGTTTCCCAGACCGTAGTAACAATAACAGCAGGCAGATTAGTTTTCGATACTGTCCTTACTATTTTTGATGACGCATTTTGCATAACCGCTTTTAACGAGGAAGCAGTAAATCCTGTAATATAACTAACTGTAGCCCCGGTTCCTGTATCCTTTACCACAGCAAATGCAGCTTCCCCCGGTTTTTTATCACCTTTGACAACTGCCACTAGATTATTAATAATAGACATTCCTCCGCCAATAACAGCCCCCCATCCCGCCTGTTCTAATCCTGCTTGATGGCTGATTTTCGCTATGTCTTTTGCGGTTGATAGCCTAGGACGCAAGCGAGCTTCCACTGCTTCGGCATTTGAGACATGGCTTTTCTTCAAGTTCTTGCTAATTTTTTTATATTTTTCTATCTCCGCAAGTTTTTGTTGTACTATATCGCTTTTTCCCTGCGCTTGCAGCGTTTCTACTTGTTTTTGTAATTCCTTAACTTTTAATTGAGCTTCTTTTTTTACGCCATCATAAAAGTCTGAGGAGACTTCTATCTGTGCATCGGCATCAAGATATTTCTTAAACTTCTCTGAAGCTAATTTATCCAAAGCCGCCTTTGGATTACTTCCAACAAACTTCATCTGCGATCCTGAACCGTCAATGATATTTCCATGAGCATCAAGTTCCAGATGGTCATATAAGGGATCATTTACTCTGCCAAGGTCATCTGTACGGCTTACACAGATCAAGTCTTTGTTGATGATTCGCTCAGCGTTCTCCCGTGCTGTTTCTTTCA
>BNVD01000302.1 GCA_025997835.1 Spirochaetia bacterium | reverse complement strand
CGGCAACCGGGACCTTTCGGGCCCTGGTTGCCGGGTGTATGGGCCCGCGCCGGTACAAAGCGGGCACCGACCGCGCCACAATCTCCGAGAGAGCTGCGGAACCGGCAATGGTCCCCCTGCTCCGGGCTTCGGCGACCCCCCGTGCAATACGCCGGGAGTACCGTTCATCCCCATTCTGATAGATCAAATCCGCCAAATCCCGCTCAGGCAACCGGGCCAGGAGGTCCGCCGCGCTGTCTCCACGGCTGGTATCGATCCGCATATCCAGCTTTTCATCCTTCTTAAAGCTGAACCCCCGGCCACCCCTCTCGTAATGGAAGGAACTAATCCCCAAATCAATCAGGACCGTATCCGGCCGCTTGATGTCCTTGGGCAGTTCCGCAAAAAAATCGTGGGACCATCCGGCGTAAAAGTGAATCCGGTCCCCAAATTCCGCCAACCGTTCCCTGGCCACCGCCTGAATCTCGCTGTCCGCGTCGACCCCCACAATCTTGAGGTCCGGGAACCGGGACAGGAACGCATAACTGTGCCCGCCCTCCCCCAAAGTGGCGTCCACCATAAGTTCGCCCCCATGCCGGGGGGCGAGGTATTGAATTGTCTCTTCCAGTAACACCGGCGTATGGACAATTTCCATTTCACAACCCATTTACGAAAACAAATCTATCGAGCCCAATTTATCCATCAGGCCTTCTTCATTGGCCTCAAGATACATCTGATACCGTTCGGCGTCCCAAATCTCGATATCCTTACCGGTCCCCAGGATGACGCACTCCCGGCTTAAGCCCGCAAAATCCCGGAGGCTCTGGGGGATTGCGATCCGCCCCGCATTGTCAATCTCCCCCTCCTGGGCGGCGCCGATAATCCGACGGATTATATGGCTCCGGTCGTTGGTCAGTATGGAAGTATCCTTCATGATGTTATCGGAAACCTTTTCCCAGTGTTCCGGGGAAAGCAGCCACACATTCTTGTTGTTGTACCCCTTAGTCAGCCACAGAATGTTCCCGGAGAGTTTTTCCCGAAGCCGGGCCGGGATGCTTACCCGCCCTTTATCATCGAGGGTATTTTTAAATTCTCCGGTCAACAAGTTCATTCCACTTCTTCCTAAATTTTCCCACTTCTTCCCACTAGTCTCATCATCCCCTAAGGGGTCATATAAGTCAATATGAAAAAACCGAAAGGGATAAAAAAATTTAACTTTTTTTTCTGATACACTATACGGAAGTTTAGCGGTATGGGTGTTATTGCCCTACCCCATGCCCAACAACACCTGAAAGAGATTTCGGTTGACAAATTTGAGCTTGACTGATGATTGGGACTGAACGGGAAAGCAGCCTCCACCGGGCGCTGAAATTCCGGTACGCCGGAGCGGAAGAGCGGACCGAGACCCTGGTAGGCCACTATGTATGCGATGGCATAAGTGAAGAAGGGGAGTTTATCGAGGTCCAGACCGGCAGTTTCGGCCCCCTCAAGCAGAAGGTCCCCGCCCTTACCGCCCAAGGCCCGGTCAAAATCATCCATCCCATCATCGTAAACAAGTACATTGAGCTTTTTGATGAGCAGGGCACAATGATCAGCCGCCGGAAAAGCCCACGGAAGGGCACCCCCTGGGACCTGTTCAAGGCCCTCCTCTATGCCCCGGAACTTCCCCTG
>BNVD01000301.1 GCA_025997835.1 Spirochaetia bacterium | reverse complement strand
TTGGCCGTTTCTTTGAACTGTGCGTCCGTTTCCTTGAACAAGTCCTTTAGCTCTTTAAAACCTGCAAGAATACCTTCATCGGTTATTTTTTCTGGCATATTTTCTCCTCCATGTTTTTAATATAGTGCAATCCCAGCCTGCCTGTCAATAAAAAAAACGCCCCCCAACCCTTTCGGGCTGCGGGGCGCATGGCAAACACACCAGTATGCGGCCTTAATGTAAGGCCGCCAGGTAGCGGGTTAGAACGTTAGATCAGCCTGCATCGCAAAGGGTGCTGCACCGACACTGGACTTTCTTTTAAAGCCGCCGCTGTTATTTTATTTGTCGTTCCATTAGTTGATACCGTCCCAATCGCCAGAGGCGTTGCAGCTCCCAATTTGTAAAAAATAACTTTTTTGCCTGTCGAATCCAAGGTGAATAGCGGGAACGTCGCCGACGACAAGGTTGTCGATACGTTGGTTCCTGTAACATATGTCACACTAGGAACAATAGTAGCGGCAGTTGTCGTCTTTAAAAAAGAACCCTTGTCTAATGTCACTTTAAAAAAGTTACCAGCACTAATAGTGGTTGAAGCAAACTCAATAGCTTCCGGCGCGGGCACCACAGATGTGTGGAACGACGAGGTAGTCTTGGGGATTTGGATATACAGGAACTGGTCAGGGGTGCTAGCTCCACCAGCACCAAACCGTAGACTCCCTGCCGATTGCGCCGTTATGGTACCGTTATATCTCGTATCGTTGAAGACAATACCCGTGGTTCCTATAGTCCCAATTGCCTGATACTCCAGGTCGGTATTTACTGCTAATGGTGAGCCAAAAGTAGCACCAGTGGTTAGCAAAGGAACACCAGTCATTATCGCGCCTGTTGCAATAACCACTTCTACCGCACCGCTGTTAGCGGGGACCAGGGTCTTTACTAAGTTCACACCATACAAGCCCGTCTTGGCGACAGTTCCTGTTTGACCAGGGATTAGCCCCTTTAGGTACACGGCGTGGTTGAGTCCGTCACTAAGGTTCACAGTGCCGTCTCCGCTGAGAGAAGCTGCGTTGTTGTCATACTGCGTAATTTCATATACAGAAAAGTCCTTGTCATTGTCTGCTTTTGAAATACCGGTTATCGTAAAAGGAGTTGCAGTTGGCATGTGATTGCTATCAGTGTCGTTGAAAGCAAATGCACCCTCAAGAGCGCACCCGCGCTCGCGTTGTAAGCCCCAGCGTGAACAGTACCCCACGCAATAGTGGAGCCGCCAGTTATATTCTTAACCACATAGCCGTGCCGCTCCTGGCTTGCATTAGTGCCGTTGTTGAGTGCTGTGATTGCTGTAAGCCCCGTTACCTTCCCATTGCCCGTACCAGTGTCTATATCTGCCTTGCCGTGAGAGCCTTCCTGGAGGATTAGGCCGCGGGTGATGTGGAGGACCAGTCGACTACCTACCTGATCAAAGCGTGACAGCGTTGCATAGTCATCGCCAGGTTGCGCAGTAAGGTATGGGTATTGTGCAATCCCACTCGCGCTGTATGTCTTATCAATCTTGAATGCCCACCAATCATTGCCAAACTTCGTGAAGTTGGTGGTCAAGGCCGCCGGTACTACTGCTGCTGTATTCTTGTAGTTCGGTATCGTTGGCAGACTTGCAACGCTATCGCCGCCGGTATAGAGCAGAATCTGCACCGTGCTGTCAGGATTATTGGTTGAGGTAATCTTGTATTCCAATGCAGCATTGGTG
>BNVD01000300.1 GCA_025997835.1 Spirochaetia bacterium | reverse complement strand
AAAAACATTAAATCCCCGCAGGGTTTGATAGAGTTCGTCTGTGTGCCGCTTTTTTTCAACACACAGGGCAAGGATGATCTGGGCGAGAATATCCAGGGGGTTTTCGATAGGATGCTGCTCTTCGATTTCCCGGTCCGCCACAGCGGCGGCGCAGGCGGCGGCCATAATCAGGTCCATCCCGTTAAAGGGGATGATCCGGCCCCGGCTCACCAGACCCACCCCGTGCCCCGACCGGCCGATACGCTGGAGGGCCGCGGCGGAACTGCCGGGGCTCCCCGCAAGGATCACCTCGTCCACACTGCCGATGTCGATACCCAGTTCCAGGGAGCCCGTAGCCACCACGCAGGGAAGCTCCCCCCGGCTGAGCCGCTGCTCCACCGCCCGCCTCAGTTCCTGAGAGAGGGACCCGTGGTGGGCGAATGCAACTTGTTGATTGACCCCATTTCCGGCCGCTTTCTGATTGATAAGGTAGGCGATCCGTTCCGCCCGCCGCCGGGAATCGGTGAACACCAAAACTGTGTGCCTTTCCGCATCGCAACCCGAATCAACCAACCCCGCCGCAGAGCGGCCGGGGTATGGTTGTTTAAGTAAGGTATTTGTCTCAGGGTCCATACCCTTTATATCGCCCCAGAGGCTCCCCCGCGTAGCGGGTTCTTGGGTATGGACCCTTCGCATACAATCAAGAGGAACACAGCCTTGCTGTTCGGTTACGGAGCAGCGGTCCAGAGTCACAGGGCCGATACGCTCAAGAACGGCGTTCACCAGGGCGGTGTAGCGCGGGCCATAGCGGTCGCCCTTTTTACCGTCCGCACCGGGCGGCGGCGCTTCAAGCTCTATTTTGGGATACTCCACCAGAACTTCTATCTTTTTTTCCGAGGGCGGGGCCGCGATACGCACCGGCCGGAGCCCTCCCACAAAGGCCGCCGCCGTTTCCGGCGGACGCACCGTAGCGGAAAGGGCCACCCGCTGGAATTCCCCCGCAACAAGAACAAGCCGGTCAATCTGACAGGAGAGGAACGCGCCCCGTTTATTGCCCAGCACCGCATGGACCTCATCGAGGATCAGACAGCGTACCGAGGAAAGCACCTCTCGGCCCCGCGGGTTGAGGAGGAGTATGGCAAGACTTTCCGGGGTAAGGGCCAGAATTGCCGGAGGCTTGACGAGGAAGCGCCGCCGCTGTGCCTGCGGTGTATCCCCGGACCGGGTCTCCACCCGAATCTCCGGGAAAGCCGCCCCCGCACCGGCAAACTTTTTTTCCAACGCGGCGACAGGTTCCAGCAGGTTCCGTCTGATGTCCTCGTTCAGGGCCTTGAGGGGAGACACGTAGAGTACCGACAGGAAACCTGCGGGATAGGTTCCGTCGATGAACCGGGAAATCGCCGCAAGAAAAGCGGTCAGGGTTTTTCCGCTCCCCGTAGGAGCCAAGGCCAGCACGTGTTCCCCCGCGGCTATAGCGGGCCACGCCTCCTCCTGTATCCGGGTAGGCTTCCCGTAAGTTTCGGAAAACCATGCGCGGAGCAGGGGGTGGAACGACAGGGGCAGCATGAATTCAGAGTACCATGCTTTGCGGAGGCTTAACCAGCGGCTCCCTTTTTTTATCAGCAATTCTCATTTTAACCACCGTTGTCGATTTTTGAATTGCCTGCTTTAAGATGGGGAAGATACGGGTGGGGCATTTCCGGTGGTTAAAATGAGAATTGCTGATAAAAAAAGGGAGCCGCCGGTTAAACCCCCCGAAAGCC
>BNVD01000299.1 GCA_025997835.1 Spirochaetia bacterium | reverse complement strand
AACCGGTACGGGAGGCTGCAATTACCCGGGGAAAAAGGGATTATAGGCCTTTTCCCCCGGTAATTCGGCAACAAACTTCCCCGTTACGCGGAAAGGTACATAACCCGATTGAAAAGCGCGACAGGCTCCTAGCATTTTGATGGTGGAGGGCAGGGTAACCGAAGTGAGGGCGGTACAACCGGAAAAACTCCCTCCGCTTTCAATATAGGAAAAGCCACGTCCGCCGTCGATTTTAACGATACCTTCGGGGATAACGACGGTTTGAAGGTTTGTACAATCCTTGAACGCCCCCAGGGGTATAAGGGTAATGCCGTTTCCCAGGGTAAAAGAAACCAGGCCGCTTCCACGAAAAGCGTATCTGCCTAGGGATGTAACGGAATTGGGGATAACGATAGTGGTCAGGGCCTCACAGCCCGCAAACATATTATCCCCGATTACCTGTACCCCTTCGGGAATGGTAACAGTTTTAAGCAGCAGACATTCGTAAAAAATACCCCCAGAATTATCAGGGGCTTCGTTGCCGCCGCCGCCTGCTTTTGCAAGACCTTTAGGCAGGGTAACGCTGGTAAGCCCGGTGGCCGGCTTCGGAGGTCTTGCGCGGGTATCCGGTCGCTGATAGCAGCCTCTAAAGGCGCCTTCTCCGATTTCGGTAACGCTGTCGGGAATAACCACAGAGCTAAGACCGGCGCAATACGCAAAAGCATCCGCCCCTATTTTTACCAATCCGGCGGGAAAGGTAACGGCAGTAATATTGGTATTTATCGAATAGTTATACGCATACTCCTCCTTGTAAGCAAACGCCCCCTCGCCGATTTCCCTGACGGGCATTCCTTCTATCGTGGCGGGGATGGTTATCACCCCTCCCTTGCCGGTGTATTTCTCGATGACCACGCCGGTTCCGTCGGCGGTCAGCGCCACGTTAAAGTCCGCCTCGGCCGTGTTTTGCGCGGATACTGCCGCGCACAGTCCGATAAACATCAGTAAACCGGCAAATTTCTTCTTCATTTCAACGCTCCTTTGCGGGATTCCCGCTCGCGGGTCTTTACTCCCCGTCTTCTATCCCAATATATAAGAAAATGCTAAAAAATGTTCAAAATGCTTCTAACGCCCTGGAGCAAAGAACCAATATTGATACGTTTTTCCCGCTTCATCGAGGTAGAAAATTCCCTCATAGCGAAACCAGCCATAGCTCCTGGTTGAATCATCACTTAACCGAAACGTATACACTTCATTCGGCTTAATATCACACGCATCCTTCAAAGATGCTATCATAATCTTTACATAAATCTCTTTTACATCTATCGGGTAAGGGGCCCAGTAATCTAATTCCTTGTATTCCGCCTGTTTCAAATCAACCAACACTTGGGCCCTTGCTCTTCCCGTGCCTTGACGTTCGACGGTGTAATACATTTCTTCACCGTCAACGGTAACTTTCCCTTCTACCGTAAACAACTCAGTAGGCTCAGGGTCCGCCTCGGCCGTGTTTTGCGCGGATACTGCCGCGCACAGTCCGATAAACATCAGTAAACCGGTAAATTTCTTCTTCATCTGAAAACTCCTTCTGCGGGATTCCCGTTCGCAGGTCTATTCCCTGCCGCCAATTTTTATGTCTAACCGCAAAGGCGGCTGAAATCGGTGGTTATGTACTTTTCGTACTGCTCCAAAATATATTCGCCCTTTTCCCTGTTCTTGCCGTTAAATTTAATGTGCAGTTTGCCCTTGGTGTCGGGTTTGACCAGGCGGGTAAGCTCTT
>BNVD01000298.1 GCA_025997835.1 Spirochaetia bacterium | reverse complement strand
CCTAACCGACGCTCTGCCGATCTCGTTTACAATTTTAAGCGGATTATGATAGTGCCGTGTCAAGTCGTAGAGCATACGCGAAGAAGCCTTGTTGATATCCGCTTCGCCGATACCGGCTGAGTGCGGCGCTTGCAAAACAAAGCGGCGACAAGAATCTTATTTGTTCCCCCTATTCCGTATGGCTGCCGCTGGCCGCCCTGCTCAATGCCACCGATAGCCAGTACAAGGAGGCGCTCATAACGGCACTGGGCTCAGCCGGTATCGGCGAAGCGGATATCAACAAGGCTTCTTCGCGTATGCTCTACGACTTGACACGGCACTATCATAATCCGCTTAAAATTGTAAACGCAATCTTTGTTGACAATGATGTAACCCTCAAAAAAACATTTGCTCAAGTCTTCATGGATTACTACCGCGGCACTTCGATGAATGTAGACTTTGCGTCCCCGGATGCGGTTGCCGCCGTAAACAAATGGGCAAGCGATAACACAAACGGGTTGATTACCAATATTATAAAGATGTTTGATCCCGATACCCGTGCGGCCATTGCAAACGCCATTTATTTTTCCGACCGCTGGGCATGGGAGTTTAGCCCCGAGAAAACCAAAAAGGATACATTCAATTCCCCCGCAGGCGAAACGGAAGCGTATTATATGCTGCACGAAGACGGTATCCAGTTCTACTATGAGGATGATACGGTACAGGCCCTGCCGTTAGACTTCGAAACCGGCGGCGGTATGTACATCATTCTTCCAAAAAATGGGGACGCAACAGAATTACTGTCATCCATGACAAGCGGGTATTTCAATACCATTCAAGGCGGTTTGGACCTCGCAAAGGGCAAACTGTTACTGCCGCGTTTTTCCATCAAAAGTGATGTAATGGAGCTGGCGGACACGCTAACGGCGCTTGGTATCCCCTTGACCAACGCCGACGCGATAGACGGGCTGATTGAGGAAGCATCCCTTTTTGTCTCAAATGTCTTACACAAAGCAGTGATAGAGGTTGACGAAAAAGGTACAACCGCCGCCGCCGTGACCGTGACAGAACTGTCACCGGGAAGTGCGAGCCCGCAGCCGCAGCCGTCAAAAACCTTTGAAATGATCTGCGATAAACCCTTTGTATTTTTGCTGTATGGCGACACCGTAGACAACGGAAGCCAGATACTGTTTACCGGCGTGGTAAACCGGCCCTGACAGCGAGAACACAGAGATGAGTCGGTTCCAAAATAAACCACAGAGGGCACGGAGAACACAGAGAAAACTCCGTGTTCTCCGTGCCCTCTGTGGTTTATCTTCTTCATTTTTCATTTTAGAACTGGCTCAAATATGCGCACCGGGCTTTCGGTTCGCCTTTGTAAATAGAAATCTTCCTGTTTTTTGGAGTTACACCGGACTTTAGTCCGCAATATTAACGCAAATCTCAATACCGGTACAGCGTAAGTATCCTTCTCTTGAACTCCGTGCCCATCCTGTCCAAGACTAAGGCAGCGTTCTGGTTGTAGGTGCCCACGGCGGCGGCGGATTCGGCGGCGAGGTCCCGCCAGATGACGGAGAAAGCCGCAGCACCCGCGCCCCCTGATACGCCAACGATGCGGCGAAAAAGGCCGCCAGCGGGTAGAGCTGTTCGGCGGTGAGTTTGTTCAGTTTTTTCAGGGCGCGCCGGATGAAGTCTCTCTGTTTTTATAGAAGATTTTAGCGTGAGACGGAGGCTTTGGCAAGGTGAAGGCTGGCACCCACCGGAACGCACGCTGCCCGC
>BNVD01000297.1 GCA_025997835.1 Spirochaetia bacterium | reverse complement strand
CCGATCTGGAAAGCGAAGCGGAAGGGAACCGGTACCGGGTAACGATTCGCTTTCCACATGGTCCAGAGACATATCCGCCGCAGCGCCTTTGGTGCTGTAGGTATACATTCTGCGCGGTGCGCCGCCCGCTGCGGTAACGGCGCCGTTATCACCCGCAGCATCGCTGCCTATCCCCGCCTCTATAAAATACGCCGCGCTTGGATCGTCGGCATTGATCACCCCGAAGCAGGGTAAGACCCGTGTTGTTCCCGCAGTAACGCTGTTGCCTCCAATCGCCTTGACGTGAGAGACGCGCCCCAGCGCCCGGAACAGATTGGCCTTGTCACAGCGGTACTGTTCCCAGGTGCCGTGAAACTCCAGATGTTCGTGGGTAACATTGGTCATCACCGCCGCATCGAAGGCCGCGTCCCCAAGCCGGTTGGTCCGTTTCGACAGGCCGTGGGAGCTTGATTCCAGAATGGCGTACTCAACCCCGTTAGCCCGCATGTCCGCCAGCCGTTTATGAATTGCCGTGGCTTCAGGCGTAGTCTGATGTTCGCTGTTCCACTGTTCCTCGCCGCCGTCGGAATACTGTACCGTGGAGATAAACCCCGCCTTTTTTCCCGCAAGCCGCAGCAACTGATAAATCAGGTACACCGTGGTGCTCTTGCCTTCGGTGCCGGTTACCCCAACCACCGCCAGTGACCGGGAGGGCTGTCCGTAAAAGGCCGCCGCCAAAGGCGACATGGCAAACCGGGAATCCCGCACCCGGATATACACCGCCCCCGCAGGATACTCCGGGAGTATTTCCTGATGAACCACCACGGCTGCGCCCTTCTTAACCGCGTCACCGATAAAGGCGTGGCCGTCGGCGTGGAGCCCCGGCAGGGCGAAGTAGAGGTTACCGGGCTTTATGCTGCGGGAATCGTATTCAAGCCCTGTTACCAGCGGGTCCGCATTGACGCCGGGGGGGACGGTTGTTTCGATAAACCCCGCATTCGCGGCGGTTTCGGGGGTAAAAAGGGCGGATAATCGTTGTTCCATATAAAGGGCATTATACTATATGTCTTTTATTATTGACAATATCTCTTCTCTCATTTTGTCATTGATCTTATTGCAGAACGATAGGCTGCCCGCATCTTTGACATTGCCTGTCAATACAAACAGATCCGGGTTTGCGATTACCAGATTGGGGGGCAGATTGAATTTTTTAGCCAGCCCTTCCCGCGCTTCAAACAGGGCCTTAAATCGTTCTTTTTTGTCCTTGGGTAATGCCATGTATTCTTTGCCGGTAAGCAGTTTTGGTTTTCGTTCTTTACCAATAAAAAGATAGTAAAATATATGTTCGGCTGCGGCAGTGATATGGAACTGATTTACTATCAATATGGTGTGAAATTAAAAAGCGTATTCGATCTGCAAGTATGTACCGATGTGTTAAACCTTCCCTTTCAGGGGCTGGATAAAATTATCAATGAGGTACTGCATATCGAAATAAAAAACAAAAAGATGTACCAGATGTTCAACTGGACCGCAAGGCCCATACGAAAAGACGCTTTGGAATACGCTCTGGGGGATGTTAAATATCTGTTCCAGCTATATTCCTATTTTATGGACGAGATAAAAAAACAGAACCTCTGCGATACGTTGATCGAAAAAATGGTACGATCCGAATTTGATTATGATAAAGAACGAAAACCAAAACTGCTTACCGGCAAAGAATACATGGCATTACCCAAGGACAAAAAAGAACGATTTAAGGCCCTGTTTGAAGCGCGGGAAGGGCTGGCTAAAAAATTCAATC
>BNVD01000296.1 GCA_025997835.1 Spirochaetia bacterium | reverse complement strand
AAAAATCTATATCCGCCGATAAAATCGTGTCAAAATCTTCATCTTCAATCATGTCATTATACACATCGGTCATCAAAAACCCTCCGCCGGGAAATTTAGTATAGCGAAATTAACAGAGAGGGGATAGTCGTGTACTTCCCCTTATCCCCGCCCTTTCCTCCAGGCCAGCCCAAAGGCAATCACCGAAGGGATCATCGTTACCAGGAGCAGCACTACACCCGGCAGGGTCAGTTGGGCGGAGAAAGCCCAAAAGCTGGAGGCTGCCAGGAAGAGGACGGCGGCAATACCCAGCGCGGCGGGGATGATGCACCGTTCCCGGATAAAGCGGATAAAAAAGGCAATCCCCAGGATAACGGTGGTCCAGAGTATGGGGACCAGGATCAGGAAAACCGGGTTGCGCTGGACGCTCCATTTTATTGAGCAGGCGATGCTTTCGGGGATAAGCCAGAAGATGGCGAATTTGACGGACTCCGCTTCCCTGTCAAAGCAATGGTACCGCGTGAAGATGCCCCAGACCAGGAACGGAAGAACGGCGGGAACGATGATGATGTCCGTTAGGGCAAAAAACCAGCGGGAAAGGGCGAGCCCTGACGCTTTGACAAGATACCCGGCAAAATAATGAATTAACGCGGTAACGGTTCCCAATACGGCAGCCCAAAAATACGCGGCGCCGCTTTCTTCCCCGGAAACCAGGGAATACCAAAAAAGCAGCAACAGCGGCGCCCAAAGCAGACAAAAAAGGCTCATGACTCAGCTTAACACGGGGGACGGAATCTCACAAGCGCTCTTTGGTATTAGCGTTCATCGAAGTTTCCGCTCCCCAAAGGCCAGCAGCACCGCCAGAGCGTAGCCGGCAAAAGACGAGATCAACCGGTCAAGCAGGTTTACCGGAATACGCGAACCAATCTCCACGATTAAACCCGGAAAATTTCTTTGTATCAGGGCGATCCTGAAGTTTTGTTCAGGGGACTTGAAATCACTCATTAAAGCAGTATCCAGTGTTGGGGGGGTAAAACCATCAATAATGACGGCGCACAGGCCCCCAAGAACGCTTATAACCAGGCATAGGGCAAACGATAAAAGGACAAGTACAATAGCCTTTCCCATCAAGTCCTGGAACCAGCGGCTTTTGTTTTTGGGAAGCGTTTTTTCCGTACCCGCAATACGCAGTTCCTGGGGAAACCAACGGATAAAGAGGGCGGTAACCAGGGCCACCGCTATATTGCAAATGATGAACAGATAGGCGCCCCAGCCGACAAAAGGCAAACTTTCCTGCATCAGATTGGTCAGCGCCCCGGTCAAAGCGCCCCAGAACACCCCTCCGTAAAAGGTGACGGTCATGGTCAGCACCGTGTCCAGAAACAGGGGAATACCCAGCCGGTTCCGCAAAAAATGGCAGACCAGCATATTCATCACGGCCCCCGCGATAGATACAAACAGCATAACCGGCGGTTTTTTTGTTTTGGAAACAGAGCTTATTTGCATACTGTTTGTTGTACCGTCATGAAGTAACCATAGCATGAAAAGGGGGAAAGGGCAAGCCAACAGGGCAAAAGCATTTAACTTTTACCCAGGAGTTTTTGACCGCAAAGTCGAAGAAGTCAAATAAGTTTCTAGGGAGTTAATTCTGTTTTCCTCATCTTCTTCGACTTTTTCGACTTTGCGGTGGAATATTCTTCATGGCTTTTGTGGTTTTGACGGTTTCCGACATTCAGAAAAGTTAAATGCTTTTGCCCTGTGCAAGCCAAAAGGTTGAAATTGAGTAGCTATTCGCGCTATACTGCACC
>BNVD01000295.1 GCA_025997835.1 Spirochaetia bacterium | reverse complement strand
GGGGGGGGGCGCCGTCACAGTTAACGAGAAGTCCTGGGCGTAGTTCCCTCCGGGCGACTCCGATTGCCCGTTGGCAATGACCGCATGCAGGGTAGCGTTTCCCACATACACGGGGGTAAACCTGCTTACCCCCGCAGTTGTGGTAATGGTCCCCGCAGTGGGGGGACTAACGCTCCAAACAATGTTCTGGTTGGTGGCATTGGTGGGCGCTATAACGCCGCTTAAGCGAAGCGATGTTCCAACGTTTGCGGAGCCAGGGACCCCACTTATGCCCGTCACCGGCACAAAGACCGGGTTGACGATTATTGTAAAGTCCTGGGTGTAGTCCCCGATGGGCGATGGTAACATCGATTTCCCGTTGCTAATGGTCGCCGTCAAGACAACGGTTCCCACGCCGGTGGGAGTAATCGTGGGGTTGGTTGAGGTCCCGTCTATGGTGTTGGCCCCCGTTGTACCGCTGGCTTTGACGCGCCACGTAATAGCCCTATAGGAGGAAGCGGCGGGTAAAACCTGTACTCCCGTCGTGTCAGCCAGGTTAGTTTCGTCCCTGACGTGCAAATCAACCGGCGTCCCCCCCAGGGTTATCGCCGGAGGGACATTGATAATACCCGTAACGGCCCTGAACGTCGGGTTGATCAGTACCTCGAATTCCCTGGAGTACGCCGCGGACACCGACTGTCCGCCGGCAATGGTTGCGATGAGCTTAACCGTGCCCTCACTGTTGGGGGTAAACCGGCTGCCGCTTATGTACCCCGCAGTGGGGGGGTCTACGCTCCACACGATGGCCTGGTTACTGGCATCGGCAGGCGTTACCGTTACCCTCCCGGTCGTTACAGGCGGGACTACCGTCGTATCCGTGTAGACCGGGCTTAAATCCATCGCCGTAGCAACGGCGCAGATTACCGGGTTGCCGCCATTCCCCAAGTCCGGGTCTCCGTCAATGATAATTCCGGTAACCGGCACAAATACCACGGTGAAGGTAAACTCCTGGACATAATCCCAATCCGTCGCACGCCCATCCGCAACGGTCGCCCGCAGCTTAACCGTGCCCTCTTGGGTGAAGGTAACGTCCGTCCCGTTTATGGTACCCGCCGTATCTGGATCGAAGCTCCACCTGATGGTCTGGTTGTTGGCGCTAACGGGCATTACCGTCGCACCGCTTACATCAAGCGTCGATTTCAGCGGCACCGTTCCGCCCGCCGGGCCGCCTAAAATTCCGGTAACCGATTGAAACATGGTGTTGATGTATATCGAAAAGTCCTGGGTGTACGCGCTGCCCGGACTCGTTCCGTTGGCCACTGTCGCTGTCAGGATAATCGGGCTGGCTCCTCCCAGGGTGGAGGTAAAACTGTTCCCGCTTAAGGGACCAACCGGAACATCCGTATTACCCTGGTCTTTTACACGCCATATTATGGTTTGATCTGCGGCATAGGCCGGTACTACTACGGCACGGCTTAAATCAACCGGTTCGTCTATCATTCCCACTAGGGGAACCCCGGTTATGCCGGTAACTGCCACAAAGGCATCGTTGACGGTTACCGTGAAGTCCCGGGTGTAGTCTTCGGTTGCCGATTTCCCACGGACAATGAGTGCGGTCAAAACAAAGCTCCCCGCCAAGGTGGGGGTAACCCTAGGGAGGCTTTCGGTCCCACCTATGGCGGTAACTCCCGCACCGTTGCTTTTTACGCCCCACTGGATGGTCTGGTTGGCGACATTGGCCGGTTCTACCACCGCGTTCCGCAAATTAAGCGTGAGTCCCTTGGTCCAGACGGCGGGAATGCCCGTAATATCCGCAACCGGCAC
>BNVD01000294.1 GCA_025997835.1 Spirochaetia bacterium | reverse complement strand
CATTACGCGTGGATCATTGGGCTTTGCGGAGTTTGAGGTCCGACTCACGTGTTTCCACGGCTTCCCGGACTGAGGCCAGTTCGGAAAGGAGGGCCTTGATTACGGGGGTGTCGGCGGAAACGGCGGGAGCGGCCTCGTCGGTGAAGATCTTGTAGGCTTCCGCGCCGAGTTGGGCGATGAGTTTTTGGCCCCGGCTTTCAAGCTGTTTGATTTCCATCAGCAGGACACCCCGTTCCCCTAAATCCTGGGCTTTGGTACCGGCCTTGCTCAGGAATTCCCTGGATGCATGGTAGCCCTTCTCGCCCCAATCCTGGGCCTTTTCTCCCGCTTTGGAGGCTATGTCCTTAGAAACCAATACTCCCTGATCCAGAAGTTCCTTCATTCTTTCGCCAAATGTCATATTATCTCCTCTATTTCTCTTGCTATTTGCGTTTGATTCCCATGATGGTGAGATCATCGTACTGGGGATCTTCCATAACATGAGTATAATACAAATACGAGTTGTTTTCCGAATATTCCCGTGTTTGGGCGCAATATTTTCCGTATTGGAGGAAGTGGTCCCGGAGGAACTCGTCTACCTTGCGGTCTACCAGAACCCGTGCATCCTCCCTGTCCAGGGGTTTTTTGTAGAGCCGGAACATCTTTTCCACCGATACGAGGGCCATGACGGCCTCCTCTACATGGCCGGCGCAGGCGGTAAAATCAAACTGCAGGGTTATTTCCCCTTCGGGGTTGTGGTATTTAGTCAGGGAGTAGACCTGCTTGTTCATCACGGCGTTGATGATCGCCTCCACCCGGCCGGCGCCCAGTTCCTCGTCCCCCTGGCCGGTTACATGGTTTTCGTGGGGGGTCCCTTCCGGGAAGTTTTCTTGCGGTTCGTTGGCATCCGTGCCGATACAGAGGATTTCATTGAAGGACGTGTCCCGGAATTTACGCTTTGCCTCCTCTATGCCATCGGTGTAGAGGAAGAGTATGTCCCCCGGATCGATGGTGACGGTCTGGACCATATAGCCGCCCTTGCTTTCCACCAGGGAATTGGGGAGTACCCCGGTAGCGGGGGTCTGGCGGAGGGTCATGAGCTTCATCCGCCTTTCTGAGGCGTCATACCAGTGGACGATGTTGTCCCCGGCGTTGCAGAACCGGAGCAGGCCGGTTTGGGAATCGAAGAGACAGAGGGTAAAGGCGGCGAACCTGCCTTCGAAGCCCAGGGTTTCGATGAAGTCGTTTATCTGATAGACCACCTCCTCGATATGCATTCCGCCGGGGGTAGGTTTCCAGTCCTTGAAGTAATTGAGGAACATGGTGGCTACCTGGATCATGATCAGAGCGGCGGGAATACCCTTCCCCGCCACATCGCACTTGATGATGGCGAAATACCGGCCGTCCAAATCACGATAATCAAAATAGTCCCCGGAAACCCCCTTCGCCCCTTCGTAATACCCAAAGAACCGGGCGTTTTGGGTATCCTTAAACCCGGAAGTGAGTTTGTTCCCGTCCTTGTCGGTTTCCAGGGGGATAAATTTCTTCTGGACCTCCTTACCGATGGTAAGGTCCTCCGACGCCTGGGCCGCTTTTACCAGCGCATGGGTCATGTCGTTGATGGTATTCCCAAGGACGGCTAATTCGTCCCGGGAGTTGATGGTAATATCCACCCCGTCCAGTTTGGACTTGTCCTCCATGTCCCGGATAAGTTCTACGTGGCTTACCAGTCTTTTGATGGGGAGGATGATCAGGGTAGAAAAGATAAACGCCCCGATGGAACCGATGAGCATGACGATTCCGGCAACCAGGAGGATCGTTTTCAGGATTTCGCGCTGGC
>BNVD01000293.1 GCA_025997835.1 Spirochaetia bacterium | reverse complement strand
ATACGAAAGACGCAAAGGCGGTGACGAATACCGGAACATCCTGTATCGAGGCAAAGCCGAAGGATATATCGCAGGTATTCTTCAAGTTAGCCATCGTAAATGAGAGCAGGATAACGCAAATAACAACAAATCCGACAAATCTCCAGGGCATATAAAACTCCTCAGACTTGTTCGACAACCCGGTTGGTTGTCGCGGACTAAAGTCCGACACAAGTCTTGCAGTTTTTCAGGCTAAAGCCTGCGGACTTTTAGTCCGACAAAACTGCGTTTTTTAGCGGAAGTTATTAGAAAACTGAAGTTTCCGAATAACTCTAATCCCGTATCTCAATATCCCGCGCCCGGAACGTGTTTCCCCGGAGGCCGGAAAGGGTTACTTCCGCGAAGGACCCGATCATCGATGCCGCGCCGGGAATCACCACCATTTCATCCCGTTCCGTACGTGTTATTAATTCATCGGCATTTTTGCGGGAAATTCCCTCAATTAAAACCATTTCCCGCCTGCCGGTGCGGCTTTCCAGCAGTTCGCGGGTGTGTTTTTTCTGTAACGCGATAACTTGCCCCAGCCGCTCCCGCTTCACATCTTCCGCGATCCGGTCCGGCAAGGCGAACGCCGCGGTTCCCTCCCGCGGGTTGTAATGGTACATATAGGCGTAGAGGAACCGTACCTCTTCCATAAGCTCCAGGGTTTGCCGGAGGTCATCTTCGGTCTCGCCGGGAAAGCCGATGAGGATATCCGTGGAAAGGCTCGAATCCGGCATGGCGGCGCGGATTTCCGCAACCAGGCTGAGGTAGGCTTCCTGAGTATACTTGCGGTTCATGGCGGTGAGTATCCGGTTGGAGCCATGCTGGACACAGAGGTGCAGGTGGCGGCAGAAAACAGGATGGTCCGCCATAACCCGGATGGCCCTGGGAGAGAAGTCCTTTGGATTGGCCGACAGAAACCGTACCCAGCGTATGGGCGTCTGTTCAACCTCGCGGGCAACCAGTTCAAGGAGCATTGGAAAATCAATAGATTTTCCTTGGAAATCGGTAGATTTCCCTCCACCATCCCAACGGTAGGTGTTCACGTTCTGGCCCAACAGGGTGATTTCCCGCACCCCCTTCCCGGCCAAAAAACGTATCTCCTCCTGAATGGACGCCGGATCGCGGGAAACCTCCCGTCCCCGGACATAGGGGACAATGCAGTAGGAACAGAAATTATTGCACCCGTGCATAATGGGCACAAAACTACGGATTGCTCCGGCCGCTCCTTCCTCAAGGTGGGAGGAAGAAAAGGCAAATACCGGCTTTGTGTTAAAGAAGTCCGCTTGCGGGCCGGTTCTGCCCTGCTCCGCCGCCTCCAGAATGAGGGGGAATAGTGAGCGGGCGGAAGTTCCCATAACGTAGTCGATGGCGGCAAACTGCGCTTTCAGCGCTTCACCCAGCCGCTGGGCCATACAACCCGCCGCAACCAGCGTAAGGGGGACTTCCCGCTTTTTTTTCAGCGCGGCGTAATGGGCAAGCCGCCCCAGAACCCGCTGTTCTGCCGTTTTCCGGACCGAGCAGGTATTGATCAGCACAAGGTCCGCGCTTTCCCCATCCGCCGCGCAGGACCAGCCCCGCTCCCGCAAGACACCATCCAAAGCCGCCGACTCGGCGGTGTTCATCTGGCATCCGTAGGTCTCAAAGAAATAGGTCACGCTCTGCTCTTGAGCCCTTTGAGGAATTTGATACCGTTCAGGATACCCAGGGCAATAAGCCCAAACGCGCCGATACCGAGGAGGGACGCCGCCGCAACCTTGACCGCCGGTATCATCGGTACCTTAGTCAAAACCACCAGTACGC